>JBKHBM010000019.1:0-47828 GCA_046542385.1 Desulfatibacillaceae bacterium
ATGGTACGCCGCACTGACGAGAAATGAAGCGCAACGCCGCAGATCGCGTTTTTCGACAGGCTGTTAGGAGGTTGGCGTACCTGGCGTGCGTCGCACCGACGAGAAACGCGCCGCGTACTGCGCGGATCGCGTTTTTCAACAGGCTGCTACCTCCGGGTGGTGCTGGTCAGCACCAGGGGCCAGCTTTGCTCCCCCAGGCGCAACTCGTAGGACGTGTTCTCGTTGAGGAACAAAGCCAGTACCGATTTGTCGCGGATTTCCTTGTCGATGTTGATGTAGGGCTTGACGCGCCGAACCAGGATGATGGCGTCCTCCTCGTTGTCCCGGATGGTCCGGGCGTCGTTCACCGACACGCTGGCACGGAACCTCAGCACGTTGTCCGCGGAGAGGGACGCCTCCGAGTTGTGGTTGAAGGACCTGGGGCCGGTGCCTATGAGAAAGGGCTTGCTGGTCACGGCCCCGATGAAGTGGTCGTCGTCATCAAGGGTCACCGTGATAATGTATGTATTGTTCTGGATGTCGTACCTGTGTATCTTCATGAAGCGGTTGGTCACGACCATGTTACAGAACTTGAACTTCACATAGCGCATGATCTGCTTCCAGGCGTTGTGGCGCATGTTGAAGTTGTCGTGTGTCTCGAACTCCCCCCTTTCCGGAATCGGGGGATGGGGCTCGGGCCGATTGCCCAAACGGTAGATGTTCTCCACATAACCGATGGTGTCGAACAGGTTGCTCACCATGTAGACCACCTTCAGTTCGGAGCGGGGCATGTACGTGAAACGCAGCTGTCCGGCTTGTGCCCTGCCAATGGTACGGGCAAGGGCGAGCGGAGGAACGGCTATGGCCGCGCAGAGCAGAAGAACCAGTATTGCGTGAATCAGGTGCCTGAAAGAGAGCCGGGTGGGTCTCATCGGCCAGCCTCCCTGTTTAGGCGGCGGAAAATGCCGCGAGAGCGGTTCGAGAAGTCATGGTCGCGTACAGGGACCATAAACAAATATTTGTAATTTTGTCAAATGGTTTTTCCCTTATTGCACACCCTTGAACGATGTGAAAAGCCCCACTTTCAAATCGTGGGCGCCGTTTTCCCGCAATCCGTGCAAATCGCCCCGAATCCGTTCCTCTACCCCCGACGAAAATATCCGGTATCCCCGAAAAGCCCGGCTATCCCGGTTTCCCGGGGCTTCTCCACGGATTCAGGTTATTGATGACAGGCACCTGCGCGGCCGGCGCCCCGGAGGTCACGATTTCGGCTTTTCCTCCACCTCCCGTTCCACAACCCGTACCCTGTTGTCGTAATCCACGAAAACCCGTTCCCGCATGCCCTTGCCAAGGCGGGTCATTGCCTCGGGTACGCCCACCACGTTTTCGCACCATCCGTCCGCGCCCATGTCCCGGGACAGGCGTTCGTCCAGGGCCGCGCCTCCGAGGATGACCCGCACGCCGGGGGTTTCCCGGGCAAGACGGCCCACGGTTTCCCGTACCGCGGCAAGGGGGGTGGACATCATGGAGGAGATGGCCACGCAGAAGGCCCCGTGTTCGCGCACCGCCCGCACGAAATCATCCGGGGGCACGTCTCGGCCCAGGTCCACCACGCGGTATCCGCATGCCTCCATCACCGAGGCGACGATGTTCTTGCCCAGGTCATGCACGTCGCCCCGGGCCACGCCGATCACCACCGTACCGTGACCGGGGGTATTGCCCGCCGGCCCGAAAAGTCCGTCCAGGCTTCGCAGTCCGGCGCGCATCACGTCCACGGCAAGGAGGAACTCGGGCACCGAGGCGTTCCTGTCACCCAGGTCGCGCCGTGCCCTGTCCAGTCCTCCGGCCAGGGCGTCCACCACGTCCATCCTGTTCATTCCGGCATCCGCGGCCTCTTCCAGGGCGGACGCCACCAGGTTCGCGTCCCGTTTGTGCACGGCGGCGGCAAGATTTTCGACCACCTGCTTTCCCGCATGGTTCATGAATACTCCTCCGCGGCCCTCACCATGGCAATGGCGTTCACAATGGAGATGTTGGGGGGATACTCGCACCCCGGAGCCAGGATGTATCCTCCGTCGCGTCCCAGCATCTCAATCTGGCGGCGGCACTCCTCCATGACCTCGTGGGGTGTGCCCGACACCAACAGCGGCGTGGGCACATGGCCGATGAACGTCATGTGCCCGTATCGCCGCTTCATCTCCCGAAAGTCCGCGCAGTCGTCCGGGACATGGGCGTAACTCATGAGAAGCGGGTCCATGCTCCGGCACTGCGCGTCGAAATACGGCGCGTGGCCGCAGTTGTGGATGCCCACCATCCTGCCCTTTTTCCGTATGGCACGGGCGATCTCCCTTGCGAACGGTCCCTCGATCCTCTCCCAGACGTCCTTGGGCAGGGCCGAACGGGACGCGTACAGGGTGTCTATGGCGATACCGCCCACACCGGCGTCGCACTGGAGTTCCACGAACTCCACGAGGGTTTCCGTCACCGCCTCACAGGCCCGCATGACCTCCCTCGGATGGGTAAGGCAGTCCTTGAACAGGTTTTCCGCTCCCCGCATCATGCTCAGCACGCCCAGGGGGGCGAAAACGAAGCCCGACACCAGCTTGCGCCAGCCGCAACGGTCCGCCATGATCCCGCACAGCCGCACGAAGCGGTGCATGCGGCCGCCGTCGAACACGGACACGGGCCGCACTTTGGCATAGTCGTCCACGGACCGGATTTTGGGATTCAGGTAATTGGGACGCGCCGTGGAGTCCTCCGGGTAGACGATTTCCTGGCCGAAGTCCGCGGCTTCCACGGAAAGATCGAGGAGGATGACGGCGATGTCGCCACCCACGAAGTCGAGGCCCGCACAGAACACGTCCGCGGCTTTCTCGGGCGAAGTGGAATATTCGGGGAAGCTCACTCCCGCGATGTGGCGAGCCCCCGCGTTCAGTATCGGTGTCACGGGCACCCGGTCCGGCTGTTTGTGCCGCACCGTGGTGAGTACCCTCTCGATGCTGGACAGGGTGCTCACCCTGCCGCGCCGGGCCTCCAGGGAGGCAAGTACGTCCAGCAGCGGACCGGGCACCTCGCCGACGGGTGGGGGCCGGCCCTTGGCCAATTCCTGGAGAATCGCAATAACGTCCATATCCGCTCCCGTGTCCGTTCAGTCCAGTTTTGGCGGCCCGTGCCGCAACAGCATCCTCAGTTTGTGGGGCACCGGTGTGAACACCCGGTGGCCATGCCAGGGCGGATGCCTGCGAAACGCGGCCAGCCGCTTCCGCTCTCGCGCCAGCAATCCCCGTTCCCGCCACAGGGAGGCCAGGCACGGACCATAGATCCTTCGCCACGGCTCCACGTCCTTTTTGACCAGCGAAAGCGCCGCCCCTTCCGCGGCCAGGAGGGCCAGGTGCGCGCCGAAGACGGTGAGCAAAAGGGACCGTGGCCACAAAAGCGCCATGGTCCGGCACTTGTTGAGTTCCGTCCTGGCGCGGCGGGAGTACGTGGTGGACAGCCCTCCGTCCACGACCTTGCCCCCGCCCAGCTGGCTGCCCACGAAATGGTCGAACCCGGATTCCCGGGCCACCAGCACGGGACGGCCCGCGCCCCGGGCCGCCAAGCAGACGAAAAGGTCCTCGGCCAGGGAGCCGAACCAGCGGGGAAATCCGCCGACGGCGTCGAACAGCGACTTGTCGATGCACAGGCAGGCGCCGGTGACCATGCCCACGAACCCGCGGTCCGGGTCCAGGTTCGGCACGGAGTTCAAAAACGGGTCCAGCAGGGAACCCCGGTCCAGCAGGTCGCCCGTGGCCGCGTCGTACTGGGCCAGGCCCACCACGCAGGGCTTATGCCCCTCCGCCGCCCCGTACAGGGCGGCCAGGGCCCCGGGGCGCAGCATGGCGTCGTTGTTCAGGAAAAGCAGAAGCCGGCCACTGGCCAGTTCGGCCAGCCGGTTGTTGCTCTCGCAGAAACCCACGTTGATCTCGCTGGTGACCAGCCGGGCCCCGGGAAAATGCCGGGACACGATATGGGCCGAACCGTCCGTGGACGCGTCGTCGTGAACCAGCACCTCGACTCCCCCGGCGAACTCCTGGTCGAACACCGAGGCCAGGCATGGTGCGATCACGTCCCGCCCGTTGTAGTTGGCCACGCACACGGAAAAAACAGGGCGGCCGTCCCTTGCGGGCGGTCCGTTCATGGCCTCCTCCGGGTGGCAAGGTTGCCCAGGGCCGTCGCGTATTGCCCGATGACGCGGCTCCAGTCAAAGAATTGGGCGGCCCGCTCGCGGCCCGCCTCACCCAGGCAACGACGTTTGCCGGGATCGTCAAGCAGATCGGACACGGCCCGCGCAATGGAGTCCCAGTCGCCCGGTGTTGCAAGGATACCCGTGACCCCGTCCTCCACCGCGTCGGGAACGCCGCCGGAGCGGGTCGCCACCACCGGTTTCCCGGCCGCCCCGGCCTCGAGCAGCACGATTCCGAACCCCTCGACGTCACCGGGCATGTCGATCACGGGAAGGACGAACACATCGGCCGCGAAGTACAAGGCAACAAGGTCCTCGCGCGGTATCCTTCCCGTGAGCCTGACGTTGTCCTCCACGCCCGCTCGCCTGGCCTCCCCCTCCACCAGGGACAACACGTCACCTCCATGGGAAACCGCCTGGTCGGCGTTGCCCCCCGCCACCACGTAGACGGCGCCGGGATGCCGCGCCAGTATCCGGGGCAACCCGTGCCGGACCATCTCCGCAACCC
Organism: Desulfatibacillaceae bacterium; assembly: GCA_046542385.1. Taxonomy (GTDB): domain Bacteria; phylum Desulfobacterota; class Desulfobacteria; order Desulfobacterales; family Desulfatibacillaceae; genus JBKHBM01. The sequence goes on from JBKHBM010000019.1 coordinate 4,713, forward strand.
CCTTGCGGCGCACCAGCCTTCCCGCCGTGAGGATCAAGAACCCCTCCCCCACCCCGTACCGTTTTCGGATTTCCGGCACCGGCACGGGCGGACCCTGGGCGAACTCCGCGTATCCTATGCCCGGGGGGATGACGATGGTGCGCTCCGGGCGCGCGCCGCGCGCCACCGCCTGCGCCGCGGTGGGACGGCTGTTGGCTATGAGCAGGTCGAACCGGGAGAGCATAAGCCGCACCATGGCCTGGTAGTACAGGGCCGGATGGATCACGTCCAGGCCATGGATCACCGCGGCCACCGGCGTGCCGGACACCGCGCCCGCGACCCGCGCCACCGGAGCCACCAGAAAGCTGCCGCACAGGATCACGTCGTAACGCCTCCGCCGCACCAGGGACAAACTCCTGGCCAGGGCAAACGCGGCAAAGGCCGCCATACCGGGCCTTGTCGGCCGATGCACGTTCGGCGGACCAACATCTTCGCCCCGCCCCGCGGGACCGATGACGTCGACCTGGTTCCACTCCCCGAGGCCATTGGCCAGGCGGTGGACCAGGTCCTCCATGCCGCCGACCTTGGGGGGATAGTTGTACGTGACGAGAAGTACGCGCATGGCCGGGCCCTCAGTCCCGTCCCCGGACCGCGTTTTCGGCGGCGCCGGACCGGGCGTTGTCCGCTCCCGCGTCGGGAGGCGACATTTCCACGGTGCGCAGGTCCTTGTGGTCCACCCGCAGCTGGGCCACCTGCTCGGATACGAGACCTATGAGGAACACGAGCACGGCAACGGTCATGAGCAGGGCCGAGGTGGGGCCGTAGCGCGTATGCAGGACGAATACCTTGTACAGGCCCCAGCCCAGGCCGGTGAGGAACATGGCCAGGCTGACCGGCAAAAAGATCCGCATGGGCGCGAACATGGTGGCGATTTTCATGATGATCAGCAAAAACCTGGCCCCGTCCCGGAACAGCTTGATCTTGCTTTTGCCCTTGCGCGCGTCCGTGGTCACCGGGATGTAGGCCAGGCTGTACCCGCAGCGAAGCACGGCCAGCGTCAGGGTGGAGGGATAGGAGAAGGTGTTGGGCAACAGGTTCACGAACTCCCTGGCCACGCGGGCGCGCAAGGCCCGGAATCCGCTGGTCAGATCCTCGATCCTCCTTCCCGACACGTAGGTGGCCAGCCGGTTGTACAGGGCATTGGCCATGTTCCGATGCGCGCCCGAGGCCGATTCCCTCGTCCGCGCTCCCACCACCATGTCGTAGGCGTCCAGGCCGGCCAGCAGGTCGGGAATGCGTTCGGGCGGATGCTGGCCGTCCGCGTCCAGCAGCACGAGCCTTTTTCCCCGGGCGTTTCTGATGCCGGTTTTCACCGCGGCGCCATTGCCGATGTTGTAGGGGTGGGACAGGACCCGGGCCCCGCGCCCGGCCGCGATTTCCCCTGTTCGGTCCGGAGAACCGTCGTCCACCACGATGACCTCCCAGGAAACGCCCAGGCCGTCCATGGCCTGCCGAACCCGGTCCAGCACGGGCCCCACGCTCTGTTCCTCGGCGTGAGCGGGCATGATGACGCTCACGTCCACCAGCTTCGCCGGTTTCAGTGAACAGGGTGCAATGGGTATGGTGGCGCTGGTGTTTTCCATGTTCGGACCGATCCGTGAACGGGATTGAAGTAAAATGACAGTACTGCCTGCATGTTTGACTTGCCAGGGTATATTAAGGCAAAAACAAGGGTAAGGGCAACCCCGCGGACGCCGGACCGTGCCCGTTTTTGGCCAATCCACGATTTTTTGTCACCTTTTTGCAAAAATTCCGGTTATATAGTATATTGGTGCATTGCATCGGAAACAGATGCACGCCCGCCTGGGCGTGGTATCCCAAAACCCGCCGGCCGTGCGGGTTCCGAGCCGGCGAAAGGCCTGCCATGGGTGGCATTGGAATTCGATTGCGCGACAGGGGCCGGGCGGGGTTCACCCTCATCGAGCTGGTGTCGGTGTTGATCGTCCTGGGCGTGCTGGCAGCCGTGGGCGTGGCCCGGGTGCCCTCCATGAAGGACGCGGAGGTGATCGCCCGGGCCGACGTGGTGCGGAGCCACCTGCGATATGCGCAGATCCGGGCCATGAACGCGGAAACCCCTTACGGAATAGTATTCGGTTCCGGCTCCTACCACATGTTCAGGGACGGCGACACATCCGCAGCGGGAAGGGTCCGCCTGCCCGGAGAGGACGCGGCCGTGGTGCCGCTGCCCGCGGGAATGACCATCTCCACGGGCACTGTGTCTTTCGACCATTGGGGGCGACCCTGCACGGACGCGGCGGCCAACTCACCCCAGAGCTCGGACCGCACTCTCACCCTTTCCTACGACGGCCATACGCGGAATCTGACCATAATCCAGGACACGGGATTCGTGCCATGAAACGCGAGGGACGAAGGACGGGCCGGCAATCCGGCTTCACGCTGCTCGAAGTGATCCTGGCCATCATCATGGCCTCGATCCTGGGAGCGGTATTCGTCCAGTACATGGGATCCAGCCTGGCCCAGAGCGGGAGGCCGCTCATGCGGCTGGGGGACCGGCTTACGCTGGAGCAGATCGTGGAGAACATGACGGCGGATTACAAGGGCCTCATGGCGACGTCGCCGACTCCGCCCCTGGCGACGTTCAAGTCCAGGGTGGAGTCCGGAACCTACGGCACGTACACTCTGGATCACTGCGGATACGTCGGGTTCACCTCCTCCGGGGCGGAGACTTCCGGAGGGGACACAGTGCTCAAGGTAACGGTAAGCCGGGGCGACCAGAAGATAACGGCCCTGTTCACGAGGTAGGCATGCACAGGCAGTCCGGCTTCACCCTCATCGAAGTCATCGCCACCATGGTGCTGGTGGGCATCCTCGCGTCGGTCGCGGCCATGGCAGTGGTGGCCGGGGCCAGGGGCTACGTGTTCGCGAAGTCCAACACCTCCATCACCCAGAAGTCCCAGGCGGCCAGCGCCAGGCTTTCCCGGGAGTTCAAGGAGTTGATGGACGTTACCACGGCCGGGGCCAACCGGATCACCTTCACCAGGCTGAACGACGCGAACAGACTGGTCACCCGCACCGTGTACCTGGACGGCTCCTCCAATGCAATAAGGATCGCCACCGGCTCTTCGGCGTCCGGTGGCAATGCGCTGGTGGACAACGTGAGTTCGCTCGACTTCACGTATTTCAGCGGGGGCTCGTCCTGGACCACGGCCCAGGACGTGCAACGCCTGTCCACGGTCCGGTTTTCGTTCACCATGACCCGGGAGGACGGGACCGGCTCATTCACCTTCACCAACTCGGTGACCCCGCGCAACAACAAGAACGCTGGAGGGGCGGCACCACCTGTGGAGCGGCCCAACGACCTGGGTTACTGCTTCGTGGACACGGTGGCCCGGAAGGCGTCCTTACCGGTGTCCGGGCTGGTGCTGGCCCTCGCGGCCGCCGGTTGGCTTTCGCGGCGGCACAAGGCCGTCCGGGCGGAGGCGGCGGTTCAGGACCAGCGGGGCGCGGTGCTTATCGGCCTCATCGTCACCATGGTCCTGGTGGCGCTGGTGGGCGCGGCGCTGTTGCCCATGACCACCACGTCCACCTTCACCCAGCTTGGCGGCCAGGGCTCCATGCGGGCCTACTACCTCGCGGAGTCCGGATACAGGCTGGCCGCGAGCCGATACCTCAACGCGTCCAGCGACAGCGCCAAGGACCAGGTGCTTTACGACCTGCATCATGACCACAACGGCGTGTACCGGTTGACCGGAGACGACGGCAGCTTCGACCTGGACGTGTACCCTTACTACGCCAGGACCACGGGCGTGGGTGGGGGCACCACCCTGTCCGCGCGGCTTCCCGGGGCCATGTCCCCGTCGCTCTCGTTTTCCACCGGATACGTGGACGTAAACGGCAACATGGTCCGGTACAACTCGGTGAATACGTCCGCCGCGCCGACCCTGATCTTCACAAAAGCGGGAAACTGGCCCGGCAGCATCGGCACCGGCGCGACGGTGCTGTTCGCGAGCCGGCCCGGTTCGACGCAGACCGTGAGCGACAGCGCCTCCACGTTGACCCTCGAAAACACCACGGGTTCGGCGAACACGTTTCCGGTGCTCAACGGCAGCTTCCGCGTGCGGGGCGCCGGCGGATCGAACACCGTGTACACCTACAACCGCAGGATCGACAACCAGCTTACGGGCATCGACCTGCAAAACGATCCGGGCGGCACGTTCTCCATATCCGTGAACGACTCCAGCGACGTGGTGCTGGACCGCTTCGTGGAACTGCACTCCACCGGAACATACGGGGCGGGAACCCCGGTGGAGTCATCCAGGGAAGTGGTGTACTTCGCGCCCATAGGGTTCGTGGCCGGCGGCGTACCCAACCGGAAAGTCACCTACCATGAGCCGTTCGAGGACCTGGACAACTGGTTCACCGGCGGCGAGGACGAGGGCCAGCTGGGCACCCAGGAGATACGCACCGTGGAGGGGGACAAGGCCCTGGCCGTTACCGGCCACGAGGAGCCTTCCGTGATCTTCGACGTGGGGGAGTGGTCCATTCTCCAGTTTTCCTGGGCAGGGACCAACGCCAACCTGGCCGCCGCCTGGGAAGCCGCGGGGCGGTTGCTCAGCTACGACCTCCAGGTCAAGCTCCGGGTCACCGAAGGCGCGGAATCCGGGGCCGGCACTCCGGTCCCCTACTATGCCACCGGAATGCTGTTCCGCACACGGCCCCATGGTGAGAACGACATCTCCGTGTATGGCCTCTCGTTCATGCGAACCAGGGAGCGGCGCAACGAATACTGTTTTTTGGGATTCTGCGGGTGGGGTTTCTGGTGGGACAGCGACGACATCCCGGACGGCATGGTCCCCTCGGGCATCTGGGGGGACAATCCGGAAGTGATCAACGGAAGCGGCCACCAGTATCGGTTCTCCGAGCCGGCCATCGTCCTGTGGCAGAGGGTGAACGGCGGGTACGACTGGCTGGCCTACAAGGTGCTTGACAACCAGGACATCGTGGTGAACAACGGCAGGATCAAAAACTGGTCCACCCTCGCCCTGAGGCTGGTGGAGACCACGGCCCTGCCCTTTTCAAACGGCGCCCACGTCCCGCTGTACGGCGAGGAGGTGCGCGGGGCGTCCAGCGGCGCCACCGGCGTCGTCAACGGAACGCCCGTGCTGTCCGGCGGCACCTGGACCAGCGACACCGCCGCCGGGGTCCTGCCTCTAAGCAATGTCGACGGCACCTTCGTGGTGAACGAGCAAATCACCATAGGCGGGGCGGCCGTGGCACGGACCGCAGGGACGCTCGGCAGCCGCACCAACCACATCCGGGCGTACTACGGAGACACGGGCGCCCACAGCCCCAATCACGTGCCCACGGACAACAATCGCGACGCCAACCCCAGAATTACCGCCGGGCAGGACATCCACTGGCCCGTGGACAACGTGAGCGAATGGGCAGCGGCCAACGATTATCTCACCCTGGTGCAATGGGACGCCTACAATTCCTCAAAGGCCACCCGTCTTGGCGTGGGCGCCGAGGCGAACGCGATCATCGCCACCAGCGCCCTCAGTTCCCCGCCCACCGAGGTGGACGAATTCACGGCCTCGGAAATCGCCCTGCATGCCACCGGCTTCTCCGCGGACAACGTGTACTACGACGACTTCGCCGTGCAACTGGAGGGAGCGGCGCCCAGCGCCACGGGTTTTCTGCCTCCCATCCAGAAGTGATCCCGCAATCCGCCACGCAAACCACCATCAAGGGGTATCGACGATGGGAACACCCTTTCTCGAAATCGGGCGCGACGGCCAGGTGGCCGTGGTTCGCCTGAACCGGCCGGAACGAAAAAACGCACTGTCCATGGACCTCATCGCTCAACTGCACGAGGCGGCGCGGGAATTGCGCGACGACACGGGCACCACGGCGGTCGTCCTTTGCGGCGGGAGCGAATACTTCACCGCGGGCGTGGACCTTGCCGACCCCGCGTTCGCCGGGTTCATGAACCAGTCCACGGACGAACAGCGGCGCATCATGGCCGCCGCGCCGCGCATGTGCGAGGCGTGGGAGCGCCTGGAGCAGCTGACCATCTGCGCCATCGAGGGGTTCTGCGTGGGCGGGGGCGTGACCCTGGCAAGCTCCCTGGACCTGCGGGTCATGGCGCGCTCCGCGTGGATCAGGGCTCCGGAGATCGACTACGGAATGAACATGAGCTGGGGCACACTGCCCAGGCTGGTGCATCTGGTGGGATCCGCGCGCACCAAGGAACTGATCATCCTGGCCCGACGGGTGGGCGCACCCGAATGCCGGGAATGGGGATTCGCCCAGCACCTGGCCGACGACGGCCACGCCGAGGCGGTCGCCATGGAGATTGCCCAAAAGGCCGCGGAAAAGCCCAGGCACGCCGTGGCCATGTGCAAGGAGACGGTGAACGCACTTGCCACCGCGCATGACAGGATGGCGAGCCACATGGATCGGGACCAGTTTCTCTACTCGGTCTCCACGCCCGAGTTCGCCGAGCGGGTCACCGCGTTTCTCGAGGGGAAAAAGCCGGAATAGGCGGGGCCGGAATACAAGGGGGGCGGGCCTTTGCGCAGGCCCCGCCCCCATGATTCATACCTCGGTGAATTTTCAAAAGGCCGGGTTATTCGTCGCCCTTGACCCAGTCCCCGGCCTTCGCGGGCCCGCCCTTCTCCACTTCCGCCACGCACTGGGCGTCCACGCACTCGATCACCCGCAGCCGTCCCACCGTGTCTCCGGCAACCTGATAGGTTTCGCCGAACACGCCGGAAATGACCTCCCCGGGCTGCACCAGGTGCAGGATGTCATCTTTGGCGACGTCCACGTCCGTGCCGGAACGGATCAGCACCTTGTCGCCGTCCACCCGCCCCACGAACCCGGTCCACCGGGTGGTGCTCACCGAGTCGCACACCTCGGCGACGGCCTTTTCCACCAGCATGCGAAACAGATCCTCGGCGGTGGGCCTCTCTCCATTGTCCCCCACGCCCAGTTCCTGGCTCTTTTCCACCCTGACCTCGACCTCGACCTGCTCGTCCAGTATCTTGGCCGCCGTGGAGGTGTCGTAACCCCATATACTCACCTTGGCGGTGTACACGTCCGCGGGGTTGCGAAAACCGATCACGCCGACGGTTCCCTGGCTGATGCCCACCTCCCGCAGCACCCCGGTCACCAGCACGTTGACCCCGTGTTCCCTGGCCCGTTTCGCCAGACCGAGGGTGTCGGACAGACCGGTAAGGGAGTCGCCCATGTGGGACATGGTCAGCTCGGAAAGTTCCGGGGACCGTGTGATTACGGCGGCCTCGCACTCGACGATGAGGCGTTCCCGCAAGGGCTCGGCCAGCAGCTCATCCAGGTTCAGGCCGCCCTCTCCGCTGCGGTTGACGAAACCCGCGACGACCACCTTCTTTTTGTACTTGCCGCCGGCGGCGGCCTTCAGCACCGGCGCCACCACCTGGCAGCCCGCGGCCATGAGCAGAATCGCGGCCAGGGCCGCGCAGATCGAAATTTTCGTGGTTCCCGCCATGGATTTCTTCCTCTCCCAACCGAATGTGTCACGCGTTACCATTCATACCGGGCACGGGCCGTGGTGCTGATGCCTCCACGGGGTGTGAACACGCCGCGCACCTCCATGCTCTTGGGGCTCAACGCGGCCACCAGGTCGTCCAGGACCCGGTTCACCAGGTGCTCGTAGAACACGCCCACGTTTCGGTACTGCAAATAGTAGTATTTGAGGCTTTTCAGCTCCACCAGCCTTTTGTCCGGGGTGTATTCCACCACCAGCGTGCCGAAGTCGGGCAGGCCCGTCATGGGGCAGACCGACGTGAACTCCGGCTGCTCTATGGTTATGGCAATGTCGCGGATTCCCGCATACTGGTAATCGATGACCTCTATGGTCCCCGGGTCCACGGAATCCAGTGGTTCCGGATTCCCCGCCCCGACTCGTGTTTTTTCGTTTTCAGCCATCAAAATATCTCCGTCAGGCGGAGGCCAAAGCCGACACCGCCATGGTTTTTGCCAAAGGTGTATATCGCAAGTGCCTGTGCGGGTCAAACGGTTTTGTATTTGTTTCAGGCTCTTGTGGGAAACATTTCCTTGACTGTTCCATGCGGGCTTTGGTATTCAACCAAGTGGGAGGATCGCCATGAAAATCAAGTATTATGGCGTAAGGGGGTCCGTCCCGGCGCCAGGCCCACAAACCATCAGGTACGGCGGAAATACCCCCTGCGTGGCCGTCTGGTGCGGACAGGAACTCATCATCCTGGACGCGGGAACCGGTCTCCGCATACTGGGCGACGAGCTGATGCAGACCGAGTTCGCCAAGGGCAAGGGCAAGGCGGCCATCTTCATCAGCCACACCCACTGGGACCACATCCAGGGCTTCCCCTTTTTCCAGCCGGCCTATACCAAGGGCAACCAGATCGAGCTGCACGGCGTTCAGCAGATCAACAAGAGCCTGGAAACGGCCATGCACCACCAGCAGCAGTACCAGAACTTTCCGGTCCTGCTCACCCAGATGCCGTCGAAGATATATTTTTCCGCCATCGAGGACGGCGAGCCCCTCCGGATCGGCGCCGCGGTCATCAACAACGCGGAACTGAACCATCCCGGCGGCTGCATAGGGTACCGCATCGACTACAATGGAAAGACCGTGGTCTACGCCACGGACACGGAACATTACTACAACGTGGACTTGAGGCTGCTGCCCCTTGCCCGCGGCGCGGACCTCATGATCTACGACACCACCTACACCTCCGAGGAGTACGCGGACCACGTCGGCTACGGCCACAGCACGCCGGAACAGGGAATCAAGCTGGCCAGGGAAGCCGGCGTAAAGCAGTTACACCTGTTCCACCACCACCCCAACCACTCTGACGAAATGCTCGAAGCCATGCTGGAAAAGGCGAGAAAGTCCTTCAAGGAGACCTATCTCGCCCAGGAAGGCTGGGAGGTCGAGCTGTAAAGGCGTTGTCCACATGTCCCTGGAAGAGAAGATCCTGCAGACCTCAAAGGAAATCGTCGTGAAGTTCATCGAGGTGGGACGCGTCTCGCCGACGTCCTTCGGCGAAACGTTCAAGGAAATCTACAAGGGGGTGAAGGAAGCCGTGGAGGAAAACCCCCTGCCCCACGACGAACACGAACAGGAACACCGGAAAAAGAAAAAATAGACGCGGGGGCTTTCAGGGCGAAATGCCCGTCATCCCATGGCCCGGCCCGCGTCGGACTCTCCCGGAAGGCCCCCCGCCTGCTCACGTGGCCGAATCCGTATGTCCACCTCGCAATCCAACGCGTCCGCGATGTGAAGCATCCGTTTGAGCGTAAGGTTGGAACCGTCCCGAAACAGCATGGTAACGGAGGCCCGGGACACTCCAAGTTTCTCCGCGAGATCCGCCTTGCTCATTCCCCGGGCTTCCATGGCAATCCACAACTGCTCGGTGACCTCGTGCTCCAGGGCCGCCAGCCTGAATTCGGGAGTACCCTCCACCCTGTCCAACATGTCCTTGAACCAGCCTGCGCCTTTCATCATGCTATCTCCCAGCCAGGTACTACACCAGTTACGATATCGGGAAAATTCGCCCGCCAGCGCATTCGGGAATCACAACAAACGCAGCTTCCAGTTGAACTCGCTGGTGCGGTTGGCCGCGGGTACGGATTTGGGAACGGGTTCATGCAGGTGCACGAACAGGACGCATCCGGCGCGGGCGAGGTCGCCCCGGTGGGCGGACAGGTCCAGCGGCCACCCGGGGTATATCCAGTGGTTCTGTCCGTACCTTCGGGTCCACAGGACCTCCTTCATGGGGCTTTCCAGCGGCGCCTGTTTCGGAGTCTCCTCCGCCATGGTGCGGGAGACGCACAGGGGCCACAACCCGGTGAGAACGACACCGGTGGGCAGGGGGCTCACTTCGCACAGGGTCAGCGCCTCGTCGCCGGGAAGCTCCGGGCTGATGACCACGCCGTCGAAACCCATCCCGCGCAGGACTTCCGCCGCGTGATGGTTGGCCACGTTGCAAAAGGGGCCTGCCCACAGGACTAGTCCGCGACCGGGCGGCAGCAGGGCGGCCTGCCAGGGGGCGTTGGCCACGAACTTCTTCGCCCCCAGCCCACGGGCCCGCTCCACCAGTGCGGCGAATTCCTGTTCCTCGTCCGGCCACACCACGGGAGGAAGCCACCACCAGGCCCGGGAGGCCATGTTCTTCGGCGCGCCGGAGACGGTTGCCGGGGAAAGCCAGACAGCGGGTTCCCCACCGCTTTTGGGCACGGGAAACCCGCGGTACACGTTCATGTCCACGGGCCTGCCGCGAACCCTGGCTGGTTTGGGTTCCCTGGGCTCGAAATTCGAGGCTTCCACGGTTTTCGCCGGTATCGCGGCAAGATCCCGCGCAAGCTCCTCGACCTGTTTCACGACCTTCGGGTCGCGCCGGTCCACCAGAAACACGGGTGTGTCTTTGGGCGGCAGCCTGCCGACTTTCGCCGGCAGCGCAAGGGTTTTGCCCCGGCCTACGGGACGGCGCACCGGAACGGTCAGGTGTCCGGGTTCGTCCTCGGTTCCCACGCGCAGCAGGTCCTGGGGATACAGGGGTTCGGAGGCCCGAATGGCGGGTTTTCTACCTTTTTCGGCAACGACGCGGCCCGCGGGCTTGCCCGAGGCCGTGGGCTCCCCGGGCCGGATGGGCACGAACGGCCGCTGCGGTAAAAAGCCGTAATGGGTGGCGGGACGGCCCAGCGCCATCTCCAGGAGCTCCAGGGCCTCCTTCTTGGCTTCCGGGTCTCCCGCGCCGTCGCGCAACAGGCGATACGCCCTGGCGACGTGGTACACGTAATGCGGACCCTTTTTCCGTCCCTCAATCTTCCAGCCGGCCACTTCGGGCCGGCTTGCCAGGGTTTTGACCAGCACGTCCAGGGACAGGTCCTGGCAGGAAAAGTACCGCAGGGCCGGGCCACCGCCCGCCGAGTACCGGCGTCGGCAAGGCTGCACGCACCTGCCCCGCAGCCCGCTCTTGCCGCCCAGGTAACTGCTCCAGTAGCAGCGGCCGGACACGCCGTAGCACAACGCGCCGTGGACGAACACCTCAAGAGTCAGCCCCGGGGGGCACGCATCCGCGCAGGCATGGATCTCGTCGATGGACAGTTCCCGGGGAAGGATGACCCGATCGACGGCCAGTTGATCCCGGGCCATCTTCAACGCCGCCGGATGGCTCACATTGGCCAGTGTGGAAAGATGGACCTCACCACGCCAGCCCGCCTGCCGGGCAAGGCGTACCAGGCCCGGGTCGGACATGATGAGGGCCGCGGGCGACACGTCCCGGGCCAGCTTGTGGACCAGCCGCCCAGCGTCCCGGGCCTCGTGGGGCTTGGCCAGCACGTTCATGGCCACGTACACCCGCGTACCGCGCTCCCCGGCCAGGCCCACCATGGCCGCCAGCTCGGACAGGGAGAAGTTCGTGGCGGCCATGCGCGCGGAAAACGCCTTGAGGCCCAGGTAGACGGCATCGGCCCCGGCGGCGAGAGCAGCCAGGAACGACCGGGTGTCGCCCGCCGGAGCCAGTATTTCAGGACGATTCGTCTCCATTGGGTTACGATTCCACTTGTACCACTTCGGATTATGGTCGGCTCAGTCGCGTTTTGGGCAGGCCGTCATGCCAGCATTCCGCCGTCCACCACGATGCAGGTGCCGGTGGTGTAGCTTGCCGCGTCGGAAACCAAATACAGAACCGCGCCGGCCATCTCGTCCGGTGTCGCGTGACGCCCCATAGGAATGGTGGACACCGCCGTGTCGTAGATCGCCTTGTTGTCCATCAGGGCCTTGGCGAACTTGGTGTCCGTAAGCCCCGGCAGGAGAGCGTTCACCCGGATTCCCTTGGGAGCCAGCTCCTTGGCGAACGCCTGGGTCAGGGCGATGAGGCCGGCCTTGGTGATGGAGTACACGCCCTGGAAAAAGGCGGGCTTGACGCCGTTCACCGAGGACACGTTGACGATGGAGCCCTTGCCCTGCTCGGCCATGAGCTTTGCCGCCTGCTGGGCCATGAAGAAAGGGCCCTTGAGGTTCACGTCGTTGGTCTTGTCCCATACCCCCTCGTCAACGCCCAGGACGTCTCCGAAGTATGGATTGGTGGCCGCGTTGTTGATGAGGATGTCCAGCTTGCCGTGCTTGTCCTTCACGTGCTCGAACAGACCCCTGACCTGGTCCAGGTGGCCCACGTGGCAGGCCACCGCCTCGCCCTGGCCGCCCTGGGCCTCCACCTTTTCCAGCACCGCCGCCACGGACTCCTGCTTGCGGCTGACCAGGATGCAGTATGCTCCGTACCTGGCCAGGGTGAGCGTGATGGCCTCGCCGATGCCGCGGCTGGCGCCGGAAATCAGTGCCACCTTGCCTTCCAGAGAAAAATCGACCATGGGGATTCCTCCTTTTCCGGTTCGCTGAGCAGACCGGGTTGTTGCCGTTATCGTTTGAAATGCAAACCGTCCGCCCCGCTTTCACGCCGCAAAAGGACCGGGGCCGGCACCGCCCACAAAACACCATCCGGACCCGGTTGTCAATCACACCGGCACGGGCGTTTTTTCGGGAAGGCTCATGCGGGACTTTTGTCGGGCGGTAGAGTTGTGGTAGAAACGTGGAATGTCGGCGGCCTGTTTTTTCCGCCGGGCGGTTGCCGCACCGGAATTCGGCCCTACTCCGTTTCGGGACAGAACAAAATGAGACACCGCCAGCTTCCTGCTTCACGCACCGTGGCCCTCGTGTGGCTTCCCTGGATGTTTGCCGTCATGGGCGTCGCCGTCCTCGTCCTTTCGGGGGTAGCCTGGTACCTGGCCTGGAAGACCACGGAGTGGCCGGCGACCCCGGGCAGGATCATCCTGTCCAAAACAGCGGACGCCTCCTCATCGGCACTGGCCGAGGTCGCCTATGTCTACGATGTGTCCGGCCGGGAATACCGCGGCCGGCGCATTTTCATGGGCGCCGGCAAAGGGCCGGGATTTCCCGAGGCCGGGGAGATCGTCCGGCGATTCGAACGCGGCTCGCCGGTGGTGGTGTACTTTGACCCGAAGAATCCGGCCAGTTCGGTGCTGGTGCCGGGCGTATCCCGGGGCCATCACATCCTGGCGCTGGTAGGCCTTCTCTTCTTCCTGGTGGGCGTGCTGGCCATGCGGCGGACGAGGGTCTTCCTCGCCCGGTGGCGCCGGGCCGCGCCACGATCCGCCACGCGTTTGCCCGAGCGGCGGGATTTCACCGGCGCCGGCGCCCCAGGGCCGGGGCCCGGCGTGGACATCGTGCTGGGCGTACTGGCCGTGGCCGTCCTGGCCGCCGTGCTCGTACTTACCCTGTGGCCTCACGTCCTGCCCTGGTATTCTGACAGGGACGTGGACCTTGCCGGGGAAAAATCCGCGATACGGTCGCCGGAGCCGGACATGCCGCAAAAGACCAGGGAGCATGCCACCAGGTTCCAGGAGGCCGTCCGCCTCAAGGAAAAGGCCCTGGCCCTCATGCGGAACAACCGGTGGGAGCAGGCGGAAACCCTGTTGCGCAGGCGTCTGGCCATCCTGGAGCAGCGGGATTTCGGAAACCCCGCCGCCCTGATCACCGCGTACAATGACCTGGCCAACAACCTGGAGCGCCAGGGCAAAAAGGACGAACCCCTCGAATTGTACCGCAAGGCCCTGGTCCATGCCGAGCGGCACGACCTCCTGCTCACGGCGGCAGCGGCCCACGCCGCCCTGTCCGCGGGTGAGGCCCTGCAGGGCCTGGGCAGGCCGAAACAGGCGATCCCATACCTTGAAAAGGCCCTGGCGGCCTGGAAAACCATGGCCAGCGGGAGTTCCCCGAACGCGGTGCGGGCCAGGCACCGGGCAACCCAGGTGGAGCAGCGCCTGAAAAACGCCAGGGCTTCCGCCCGGACACGCAAGGAAAGACCTCCCGCCGCCGCGGCTCCGGTGGACGGGCTGCCCACGATCACCGCGGACCTGAGCGAGTCCTTTACCACCACCGGCATGGTGGTCGCCGCCACCAGCCGTCCGCGGTCCGGTGAACTGTTCCGGGAAAAGCCCGGCGGCCTGATCAGGGTACCGAACCATCCAGGGGCCGACGTGTTCTACGGAACGTTGCGTTACGGGGTGGGGGACAATCCCGAATACCACTTCATGCTGGCCTTTGCGTCTGGTTCCGCCATCATGTATCTCGATTTTAACCAGAACGGCAGCCTGATTGACGAGGACCCCCTTGCCAACCAGGGTACCGGGCCATTCGCCACGGTGATCCCGTTTCCGGCGCGCGTGGTCATGCCGGCACTGGGTACCGGCGCGGACATTCACCTATGGTTTTTCGTCAACAAAAAGCATCAGGAACACAACCAGTACGCCTACTATACGAGAACCCAGCTGAGGGGCCGGATTGCTTTCCAGGAAACCCGATGGGCCGCGGCGGTGGCGGAACGCGGGCAAAACGACGGCGACTTCACCAACGACGGCATCTATGTGGACATGGATGAAAACGGAAAGTTCGAAGATGGGGAATACGTGCCTCCCGGGGGATATGCCGTGCTGGACGGCGTGGATGTGCGCATCGACGTTGTCTGGTAGGCGCACGGACCGTCCGGCGGGCCGGAAAACAACCCGGAATCATGTGATTTCGTCGCGTCGTCAAAACCATCCTTGATTTCGCCGCGCCCTTCTAGTATATACCCCTTTTCCACGGTTTGCGCCCGTGGCCCAGTGGATAGGGCGTCGGCCTCCGGAGCCGAAGATCGCTGGTTCGAATCCAGCCGGGCGTACCACAGAACATGCAAAGGGGCCGGGAATGATTCCAGGCCCCTTTTTGCGTAGTCGGCGCCGGAAGGGGGTTTCCAGGGGCCCCTCCCGGTGGCGGGTCCTTCCGGATGTCGCCCCGAAAACGTCAACACGCTGCTTGAAAACCCGGTCACCCCGACTCCGACCACTGGCGGGCCAGGCGTTTTGCCTCTTTCAGAAGGGATTCGTTTCCGGCGCTTCGATTGTACCAGTAACGAATCACGCGGATCGAGTCCACGGAAAGATGCCGGGATTCCTCCACGTCCAGCAGGGCCAGCAGAAAGGCGGCCACCACGTCCTGTTCGTTCCCGTCTTCGGCCAGGGCCAGAAGCCGGTTCGCCCATTCGCTGTCCATGCCGCAAATCATGAGGCCGACAAGGTCCAGGGGCGCCCTCCGGGCCATCCCGGAATCGGATAGGCGGATATTCAGGCTGACGGCGAAATCATTGGCGCCCAGACCCTCGACGTCGGGCAGGATGCGGCGCTCCGGTTTTGCGGGTTTTTCGGTCATTGCGCACCCTCCCGGGGGATACGATACGTTTAGTGGCGACACGCTCGGACAGCGTGTACCAAACACCGCGCCCGCCTGCCTCTTCGCCGGCCCAAGGCAACGATGCGGGCCGCTCCCGCGCGTTGTTGGTGCGACTCCGGGACGCGGCTTCATTTTCCGCCAAGCCTGTTTTAACGAAACGGCACCAGGCAGCGAATTGTCAAGGGGAATCTCGCACGCCCCGGCCTCTTCCGCCGCCGGTCACGGCTTCGTCATTGCGTCGATTCCCTGCCCCTGCATTGATAGGGCGGCATAATCCGGTGATTAAAGGGGGTTTTCGTACGGAAAACAGCATCGCGCGACGTTGACTTTTCATTATCGTTGGTGTACGGTTGCCCTAATTCCGAAGAAGGGTATCGACCCCTTGTGCTTCAATGCCTCATCGAGGGAATCATGGCCAATCAGGACAGACGCGCTCATCCCAGAATCGACTCGCTGAATCTGCTTACCTACTCGTGTTACGACGCCAACCGGGACAAGGTCGGTCAGGGCATGGGGAGAACCCTTAATGTCTCGGAATCCGGCATCCTTTTGGAAACCCTGGAGCCCATCGGCGAGGACGAGGTCGTCTCCCTCACCCTGGCCCTCAGGGACGAGGTGGTCACCATAAACGGCACCGTCGTCCGCACCATGCCCGGCTGCGAGGGCAAGTTCGAATCAGGGCTGCGGTTCCAGGACATCACGCCCGAACAGGTGGACACACTCCGGGAGTACATCAAGGCCTTTCGCGAGGAATACCGCAGACGCCACGACCGGGTGGACTCCATCAACCTCATCGCCTACAAGCTCTACGACGACCAGGGTCAGTTCATCAGCCAGGGTATGGGCAGGACGCTCAACGTCTCGGAATCCGGCATCCTGCTGGAGACTCCCGATCCCCTGGAAAAGGAAATGATCGTGGCCCTCACCATAGCCCTCAAGGAAAACGTGCTGGACATCCAGGGCACCGTCGTCCGCTTTTCCGAGGGATTCGAAGGCAAGTTTGAATCAGGCATCGAATTTTTCGAACTGGGCGATGAAAACCGCAAGCTTCTCAAGGAGTACATCGAGGCTTTCCGCAGGGACTTTGAAAGCACCGGCGCACCCATGTGAACCCCGTCCGTTTCCGGCTCATGCCACTACCGCGAAGCGGATCGGTGGTGCGCCCCACCCCGGGCTTGTTCCTGTTACGCGACTCCCCATGGATCACTCATGGTGGAATCCCGATCCGTGACGGAACGCGGCGCGGGATTCATCCTCCGCCGTCCCTGCTTTCGTAGGAATGGAACTTCCGAACAATCCCAGGTGGCCGGTTTTTGCCCACTCCATCCACCGGGGGCTGACTGAAAACAGACGCCATGCCCCTGGAGCCTGTTTCACATGCCTCTGAATCCGTGAGCGGTCTCGGGTGGTGCGGAGGCAAGAAAGAGACCTGCCGGCTGGACTAGATGACGCCGCAGACGCGCCGCACGAGACCGCCCCGGAGGGCGAAAAACCCTTTCACCCACCGGGTGAAACGGGGATTTGTTCAAGAGCGCCTGGAAAGCCCGATTTATGGGGTTCTTGGAAGTTTTTTCAATATTTTCGTCAAGGATTCAGGATGCCTTGTCACAGACCCAGGAAACCTTCAGGCGAGTTCAGAAAATCCCTGTACAACCGGTAGTGGTCGGTCTCGCGATACTCCAGGCGCCGTACCGGAACATGATCGAAGCTCCAAATGGCCGCGCCCGGACACGCCATGAGAATCGGCGAATGGGTGGCCACCACGAACTGCGCGGCGCCCCGTTCGCCAGCCTCGTGCAGGAGGCGCAAAAGCCCGATCTGGCTCCTGGGAGACAGGGCGGTTTCCGGCTCGTCCAGCAAAAACACGCCCCGTCGGGAAAAACGCGCCTTGAAATACGCCATGAGCGACTGCCCGTGGCTTTGGGACAACAGGGACCTGCCGCCGTAGTATTCCAAAACCCCTGGATCGGATGCGGCCCACTCGTCCACGAGCTTTGAAAAGTTGCGAAACAGCTCGGAGCCGAAGAAGGACCCGGGCACCCTGCCCGCGGACCACCTGACGGACACGGCCTGGTACAGGGACTTCTCGTAGGGATTGTGTTCGGCGCGAGGCGTGAAGCGGCCCTCCCAGATATGTATGCCGGCGCGGATACACATGGCGCGCAACAGGGTGGACTTGCCCGTTCCGTTTTCGCCTATGAAAAAGGTTACCGGCGAATCAAAAGGAACCTCGGGGGTCCTTTGCAGGACTTCGAGGTTGAACGGATACCGGTCCACCCCTGGAAACTTTTCATTGTGAACAACCAGTTTGTCTATGTGCATTGAATATGTGAACCCGACCCTCTCCGGCCGGCGCTGGCGCGGGCCGACACTGTTTTTCATTCCGATGCGCCTGAATGGAGCGTTTCCCGCCGCGTCGAACACGCTGTTTAACAGTACCTGAATCCGTGGCGGAAATTTTGAAAAAACTTTCAAGAACCCTATAAATCGGGCTTTCCGCGGGTTCTTGAACAAATTTTCGTTTCACCCGCCGGGTGAAAGGACTTTCCGCCCTACCAGCCCGTTGAAAAACTCGGAATTGGCAGCCTGTTCAAAAACGAGGAGATGCAAGGCGCGCGAATTTCGAGGAGTAAGGCGTACTTACGGTACATCGCATCGACGAGAAATGAGGTGCAACGCCGCAGATCGCGTTTTCAACAGGCTGCTACGGGCGGCGCCGGGATTAGACACGCATTCACACAGGAGTTTTCGTGTACCCCAAGCGCCGGCAATCGTCAAACGACCGGCGGCCCCGTGACCGAACCGTTTGTACCTCCTTTAAACAACGCAATTACGGTCCCGATTTACGCGGAAGCCGTGAGACAATCCGTAATGTCGGCATATTCAACAGTATATTCAAGTATGATTGCGGCTAATGTCGAGATTTTTCGCAATAACAAATGTTTTTTGATAAATTGTATTGATGCATCCTACAATTGCTGATAGTTGAAAAAAGTCATAGCTGGACCTGACAATTCAAACCTTACCAGCCCGTTGAAAAACTCGGAATTTGCAGCCTGTTCAAAAACGATGAGATGCAAGGCGCGCGAATTTCGAGGAACAAGGCGTACTTACGGTACGTCGCGTTGACGGGAAATGAAGCGCAACGCCGCAGATCGCGTTTTTCAACAGGCTGTTACCACAGAAAGGTCTACACCATGTCCAAACCAATGTTCGAGCTTGCCGCGGAAATCGTTGCCGCCCAGGCCGGTGCAACCGCCATGACCCCCGAGGAAGTGGCGGCTTCCATTGCCAGCGTGCATGAGACCTTGTCCAGACTGCATGCCACCGAGATGGGTGAAACTACCGTCGGAACGGAACAAATCACCATTGAGTCCGCGGACGACCCCATGGCGAAGCTCCGCAACAACCCGGAGCGGTCCATCCGAAAGCATTCGGTCACCTGCCTGGAGTGCGGCGCGGAATACAAGATCCTCAACAAGAAACACTTGATAAGCCACGGATTGACCCCGGCCGAGTACCGCGAAAAGTGGGGTTTCGGCCCTCGTCGGGCACTGTCCGCCAAGGCGCTGTCGGAAAAACGGCGGGAAGTGGCCAAGAACACGGGACTGGGCCGCAAGATGGCCGAGGCGCGCAAGGCAAAGGCCACGAAGAAGGCCCCGGCAAAGGGGAAGGCGACAAGGGAGGCAAAGGCTGCCGCGCCCGAAAAGACCAAGACGGTTCTGCGCAAGAAATAGGGAGTTCGAGGACTTTTTCGCCTGATGACTGCGGCAGCGAACTCCACGTCCGGTTTCGAACCGTTTCATGCGGATCCAGGCTAGTCCGTGGGTAACGGCAGGTGCACGGTGAACGTACTTCCTGAACCGGGATGGCTTTCCACCCGGATGCTGCCGTGGTGGGCCTGGACGATGCTCTTGACAATCGCGAGACCTAGCCCGGTACCCTGGATATGCCGTGTCTGCTCGTTCTTCACCCGGTAAAACCGGGAAAACACGTTGTCCATGTCCTCGTGCGGTATACCAAAGCCGGTGTCCGCCACGTCTATTCGCACGTACTCGTTTTCCACCACGGCCTTCACGTCGACCCGGCCGCCGTCGGGCGTGTATTTGATGGCGTTGGTGACCAGGTTTGACACGATCTCTTCCACGCCCTGGCGGTTGGCCACGATCAGGGGCAGGCCGTCACAGGGCGCCAGGGACAGGGCGATGTCCTTGTCCCGGGCCAGGGCGGCGTGCAACTCCACCTGCTCGCGCAGTATCCCGCATACGTCCACGGCCTGCTTTTCCTGGCCGATCAGGCCCGACTCGATGCGGGCGAGATCCAGAATTTCGCTGACCAGCGAGGTCAGGCTCATTATCCTTGCGCACGCCTTTTCCAGGATTTCGCGCTGCTTGTCCGTGACATCGCCGGCCAGGCCGTCCAGGACCACCTTCAGCTGAGCCATGATGGAGTTCATGGGGCTGCGGATTTCGTGGGACACCATGGACACGAATTCCGACTTCATCCTGTCCACCCTCTTGAGGGTAGTGATGTCGTGCAGCACGGTCAACGTACCCAGGGTGAAGCCGGTGCGCGCCCGAAAGGGGGCGCAACAGACGCTGTAGATCTTCTCCTCGTCCCCGCTTCCCGTGGCCACTTCCCCGTAAATCTCCTTACTGGCGTCCGGGGGCAGGGCTACCGCCTGGTCCACAAGCTGTCGCAGGGTTTCGTTTTCGATGACCTCGTCCACGTTTTT
This sequence comes from Desulfatibacillaceae bacterium, assembly GCA_046542385.1. Classification (GTDB taxonomy): domain Bacteria; phylum Desulfobacterota; class Desulfobacteria; order Desulfobacterales; family Desulfatibacillaceae; genus JBKHBM01. The sequence continues at coordinate 24,761 of JBKHBM010000019.1, forward strand.
GCCCACGATGTTCCCGCCGTGGTATTCGATCATGTGAAGAAACGCGGGGTTGGCCAAAACGATGTTCTTTTCGCTGTCCGTGGTCATCACGCCGTCCATCAGGCGGTTGACCATGACGCGCAGCCTGGACCGGGTTTCCGAGATGTCCTGCAGGGCCCGATAATGTTCGAACGCCTTGTCCACCACCACCCGAAGCTGCTCCGGCGTGAACGGCTTGGGGATGAAGTCGAAGGCCCCGTTCTTCATGGCCTTGATGGAATGCTCCACCGTGGCGTAACCGGTTATGACGATGACGATGCTGTCCGGATGGCGCGACCTGATGCGGGCCAGCACGTCCAGGCCGGACAGGGCCGGCAGCATGAGGTCCACCAGGACAATGTCGAAATGCCGCTCACCGATCAGCTCCAGACCGGTTTCACCATCGGCGGCGAGCTCGACGTCGAAGCCCTGCTCCTCCAGCACCAGTTGGCAGGCGTCGCGAATGCGCTGTTCATCGTCCACCACCAGTATTCGCGGCTTGTATATCCCTTCAGCCAGACCATCCAATGGCATTTGGCGTGTTCTCCTTCTAGCCTATCGTCTCGGGCTCCTCCGGGTTTTCCGGCGTGGCGCGCGGCAATTCCAGCCGGAACGTGGTACCCTCGGGACCGGTCCGTTTGATGTAGATGCGTCCGTGGTTTTCGTTCACGATGCCATAGGCCATGCTGAGCCCGAGGCCGGTGCCCTTTCCAGGTTCCTTGGTGGTGAAAAACGGGTCGAACACCTTGGATTCGTTTTCCTCGGGGATACCGCAGCCGGTGTCCTCGACTTCCATGCAGACCATGCCGTGAACGGGGTCGAGGAAGGTGCGGCACGTCAGGGCGCCCTGCCCGTCCATGGCGTCGATGGCGTTGATTATGAGGTTGACCAGGACCTGACTCAGCTGGGTCTTGTCCGCGTCGATGTACAAAGGTTCGTCCGCCAGGTCCTTCACCACGCTCACGTTCATGAACAGCTTCTGGTCCCGGATCAACCCGAAACTCTCCTCCACCAGGCTGTTGACGCTGAAGACCTTTTTCGTGGGACTGGTCTGCCTGCTGTAGGCGAGCAGGTCCTTGACGATTTCCCTGCACCGCTCCGCGTCCTCCAGCACGTATTCCAGGTTTTTGGCCTGGGGATGGTCCGTCTCGAGTCTTTCCAGCATGATGTTGCCGTACATGAGGATGCTGGTGAGCGGGTTGTTGATCTCGTGGGCCACGCCGGCGGCAAGCCTGCCCAGGGAGGCCATTTTCTCGGACTGCACCAGCTGGGCCTGGGCCTCCTTGAGCTTTTTCTCCACGGCCATCTTCTCCCGGAGGTCATTGAAGATGCCCATGGTGGCCACCTCCTTGTTGTCCTCGTAGATGATGGCCGCCGTCATCTCCACCGGAATCTCCTCCCCGGTCTTGCGGACGATGGTGGCCTGGGTGAGATGCAGCTTTCCCTTGCCGCCGATGTGCTCGTTTCTGAGCATCCGCATGATTTCCCGGGCCATGCCCTCGGGGTACACGTTGCGGATGTTCAGGGTCTGTGTTTCGCTCGAGTTGTAGCCGAACAGATGTTCCGCGGCCTGGTTGGCGAGGATGATCTTGCCCTTGATGTTGGCGGCGACGATGGCGCTGGCCGAACTGTGGACCACCTTGTGGAGCAGCTCCTGCATGCCGCTGTACATCTTTTCGAGGTTCTTCACCCTCGTCACGTCCCGGACGCTTTCCATCACGTAGATGACGTTGCCGTTCTCGTCCAGGATGGGGGAGAAAACCCGTTCCTCCCATCGTTCGATGCCCAGATGGTTGCGCACCTTTCTGAGGACCGAAGCGCCCTTGCCCGTTTCTATGGTCTGCCTCAGGGGGCAGCGGTCCTGGGAGTGCAGGCAGGGCAGTTCGTCGTTGTAGAAGTGCCGGGAGAAGATTTCCTGACAGGTCCGGCCGACCACCTCGTCCAGTTCCAGACCGGTCCTTTCCAGGAATATTTCGTTGGCGGACACGATGGTGTGGTCCGGTTTGAGCACCAGGGTGGGAAAGGACAGGGAGTCGAATACCCGTATCCTCCAGTCGCGTTCCTTTTCGATCCTGTCGTCCATCAGGGATCAGTCACCTTTGTCGGCGCCCCGGGCTCCGGGCACCACGAATCGTGTGGCCAGTATCTGCGCGGCAAGCCTGCCCATGGTTCCCGGCACCAGAAGGTAGACGGAGGTCCCGGTGCAGCAGGCGCCCAACAGCAGGCCGTTGGTTTCGTCGAGCAGGCTGACCGCCGCGTCCGCTATGCCGTACCGTTCCTCGAAATGCGGCCCGTACATGCACAGCAGTTCCACGGGGGAGAGAACGCCCGAGACGGCGCCGGGGGTTTCCCGGGCCGCCTTGTCCAGGTCGCGGACCATGTCTTCGGTCCGGGCCGCGTCCGCGATTATCATGAAATTCAGGTAATCCGGTTGGGCGGCCTGCGCGATGGCCAGAGTGAAGGCGGCTCCCTTTTCGCCCAGGGCCCGGACACGTTCCCCCCATGGACCGGCGTCGTCCTTGTCGAAGGACAGGCTGACCAGCGCAAGTTCACCGCTTTGTCGAATATCGTACACCGGTATCAGTGTTTTGCGAAAAATCGGGTTGTCATCGGTTCCCGGAAGGCCACCCATCCTGGGCATCTCGAACCGGAACCGGGAAAGGTCCGGCTCCTGGTGGAACGGCGCGTGTCCCGGGCCCAGGTCCAGGTCCCGGAGGATTTCGCAAACCGCCTCCTCCAGTCGTTCGTGGTCCGTAAGCACAGTGACCGCGGAGATGGAGGACCCGACTCCGTACACGGGGAGCCGGGCCCGTCCGAGGGCTCGAAGGACGATGCCGGGTACGGCGAGGCTGTTTCTGTGCGGGTATATCATGATGGTTGCCACCTTGGCCGTGATCTCGACGTTTTGCTTGGGATAGTGGTCGAGATCCAGCAACCGGGTGGCATGGTGAAAGTCCCGCTCGGCCACGCAGAACAGGCCGCGCCGGCCATACTCCCTTGGGGCGAGGCTCATGAAGGGCACGTTGATCCGGCTTGCCGCCAGCCGCTTGAGGAATGCCGCGGGAGGAGGATCCGATTTGTCAGTCTGGTCCACGGTGACGCGCACCAGTTCGGCACTGACCCTCAAGCCGCCGATCCGGATTTTCGGTGCCTCCGGCCTACGGGAGTCCTGATTCGTGTTCGGCATCGATTCCGAGTTCTCCACTGCGATCGCGCTTCCGGGAATCTTTCCCGGAATGTTTCATTCACACGACGGGGTGCCGGAAACCTGTTCCGCCCCCCTTCCACTGACCGGCCCCGGAAAACCCCGGGCCGGCCGTACCGAATCAGTCCAGGTTGTCCTTTACGATTTTGACCAGTTCGTCCAGGTCGATGGGCTTGGGAACATAGTCGTCGGCGAACGTGGTTTTACCGCTGTGGTGGGTGTAGCTCGAGGTCCGCACGTTGTCGGCAACGGCGGTGAGCAGGACCACGACGATGCCCTTGTACTCGTCGGACTTCTTGATCTCGTCGCAGAGTTCGTATCCGTCCTTCCTGGGCATCATCACGTCCAGGACAACCAGGGCGGGACGCTCTTCCTTGATCCTGTCCCATGCCTCCACGCCGTCGTACGCCTTGGCCACCCGATATCCCTCGCTCTCCAGCTTCATGCCCACGGATTCCACCAGGTCCGCGTCGTCGTCCACCACCAGTATCAATTGCTTGTCGCTCATTTTCGTGCTTCTCCTTTGCGGCGCCCGGTTTCCGTGCCCGGTTGGTTCGCACCGCCCTTGAAGTTGGAAGCCAGGGGTTGTCCCTTGCTCCCGGTTTGCCCAATTGTCGTGTTTACGCCCTTCCTGCCTTGCCGGTTCACCCCGGCTGATCGTTCCATGAAAACCTTGCGCGATGACTGTCGCCGCAAGCGATCCCTTGGCCGCTGCCGCCGGGCCGCCCTGGGCGGGGGCGACCCGGCGAACGGGGGCGAACACGGGATTCCCCCGTCACTACAGCGACAATCATGCATTATCCCGGATCAGTCCACCTTTGGCCTGGGCAGCAGGCCGGCCCGTTCCACGATCTCCGGGACGATCTTTTCCCACTCGATGGCCATGATGTGGAACCCGGCGACTCCCTCCACCTGGCTTAGTCGTCTGATGGTCTCGATGCAGATGTCCACGCCCTCTTTGGCCTGTTCCTCCTTGGGCTTGGACGCCATGCGCTCCACCACGTCGTCGGGCACGTCCATCCCCGGCACCTTGTTCTTCATGTACCGGGCCATGCCCGCGGACTTCATGGGGGTCACGCCCGCCATGATGTAGCACTTCTCGTGCAGGCCGCGCTCCCGGACCCCTTCCATCCACTTCTCGAACTTGTCCAGGTTGTAGATGCACTGGGTCTGGATGAAATCCACGCCCGCCGCGACCTTCTTGGCCAGGCGCAGGACCCGCAGCTCAAAGGGGTCGGCGAACGGATTGGCCGCCGCGCCGATGAACATCTTCGGCGGATTCTCGATGTCCGCGCCACCCTGGAATTTGCCCTCGTCCCGCATGTCCTTGACCATCTGGATGAGCTGGATCGAGTCCACGTCGTGCACGTTGGCCGCCATGGGATGGTCCCCGAACTTCGGATGGTCCCCGGACAGGCACAGCATGGTGTCGATGCCGTGGGCGTAGGCGGACAGTATTTCCGACTGCATGGCCAGGCGGTTGCGGTCCCTGGTCACCATCTGCAGCACCGGGTGCAGACCCATCTGCCGAAGGAAGACGGACGCGCCGAAGCTGGACATGCGGACCATCGCCGTCTGGTTGTCCGTCACGTTCACCGCGTCCACGTACCCGGCCAGTAGCGAGGCCTTTTCCTTCACCTTTTCCGGCACGGCGCCCCGCGGAGGACCGCATTCCGAGGTCACGGCGAGCTTGCCCTGTGCCAATACCTTTTCCAATGCGCTTTCCGTCTTCATCCCGCCAGATCCTCTCTCACTATTTTCCGTGGTCCGCCGCCGCCGGCATCGCGCCAGTCCTTGGCAGGTATGTTTTGCAGGTACATTTCAACCAGCCCCAGAGCCTTCAGTCTGTCCCAGATGAGCTGCCATGCGCAGTCCACGTCCGGGCTGATTTCGCACTTGCCCGTGGTGGAGCCGCCGCACGGTCCGTTCATGATCTGCTTGGAGCAGCGTGCTATGGGACAGATTCCGGCGGTGATGCCCAGCATGCAGTTTCCGCAGCCCTGGCACCGCTCCGCCCAGACGCCCTGGCGTTCCGACGCGCCCATGAACTTGGTGTTCACGGCCGGGAATACGGGCTTGTTCTTGTAACGCCGCGCCATCTCCTGTACGCCGCATCCGCAGGCCATGGAGACAACGGCGTCCACGCCGTCCATGAAGCCCACCACTTCCTCGACGTACTCCGGATCGCACTGCCGTTCCAGTGTGTGCTCCCGAATGTCCAGGGTCTTGCCCTCGGACAAAAAGGCGGACTGCAGGGCCGATGCCAGCAGGCCCACCTCCTTGCGGCCGCCCGCGGAGCAGACCGTGACGCATTCGTTGCAACCCACGAGGAGAATGCGGTCGAATGGCCGGATGTACTCCATTATTTCCTTGAGTGGTTTTCGTTCCGCTGTAATCATCGTGCTTCCTTTCCCTGGCGCCCCGGTCAGGACGCCTTTTGACGGGCCCGTCGGTCCAGTTCCGTATGTACGGGACTGGGACCCAGTTCCCGAATCTTTTCCGTCATCTCCCGGGCGACGTTCGCGAAGAGATCCCCCATTCCGGCGGACATGTGGAACATTTCCAGTCGTTCGCCGCCGATGCCGATCTCGTCCAGAAGGGCGCGGGCGTATTTCACCCTCCTCGCGACCTTGATGTTGCCGTCCTTGAAATGGCAGTCCCCTTCCAGGCAGCCCGCCACGTAGACGCCGTCAGCGCCTTTTTCAAAGGCCTTCAGGATATGGATGGTATCCACCTTGCCCGAGCACGGCACCCGGATGATTCTCACGTTGGACGGGTAGGTCAGCCTTCGGCTGCCCGCCATGTCCGCCGCGGTATATGCGCAGTAGTGGCAGCAGAAGGCCACTATCACGGGTTCGAACTGTTCCATTACGCCACCATCCTTTCGAAGAGGCTCTCCAGCTTGGCCAGAATCATGTCGTCCTCGAACTGCATGAGCTGGATGGCCTTTGCCGGGCAGGCCGCCGCGCAGACGCCGCAGCCCCTGCACCTCGACGGGTCGATCTCGGAGTACCCCTCGGCATTGATGAATGGCACGCCAAACGGGCAGGCGCGCACGCATATCAGGCAGGCGGCGCATTTCTCGCCTTCCACCCTGGCCACGGCCGCGCCGGTGCTGATGACGTCGGACGCCAGCATGGTGCGGGCCCGCGAGGCCGCCGCCTTGGCCTGGGCCAGGCTCTCCCGGATGCTCTTGGGAGAGTGGGCCGTGCCGGCAACGAAGAACCCGGGGATCGGCAGGTCCACGGGGCGCAGCTTGACGTGGTCCTCCAGGAAGAAGCCGTCCGCCGTCCTGGGCAGCTTGAAGATGACGGAAAGGTCCTCGGTGGCCTCGTCGTCGGCGACCATGCCCGTTGACAGGCACAGGCAGTCGGTGTCCACCTCCAGGTCGCGGCCCAGCACGGGATCGTGGAACCGGACCAGGACGCCCTCGGCGGCCTTTTCCACCCTCGGAGGCGCCTCGGGTTCATAGCGGACAAACACGACGCCCTGTTCGCGGGCCTTCTGGTAGTAGTCCTCCTGCAGGCCATAGGTCCGCATGTCCCGGTACAGGACGAAAACCCGCGCCTCCGGGTTCAACTCCCGGATGCGCAGGGCATTTTTCACCGCGGCCTGGCAACAGATCCGGGAACAGTTGGGATTCTCCGGACAGCGCGAACCCACGCACTGGATCATCACCACGTTGGACCAGGACGCCACCCTGTCCGGTTCGTCTTCCAGCAGGGCGTCCATCTCCAGCTGGTCCACCACCGCGTCGGATTCTCCCAGCAGGTATTCCGCCGGCCGGTTCGCCACCGCCCCGGTCGCCAGCACGGTTACGCCGTGCTCTATCTGGCGATAGAACATCTGGGGGCCCACCTGCATTCCCGTCCTGAACATGCCGGGTACGCCGGAGTGGTCCACGATGATGGCGTTGGTGATCACCGTGATGTTTTCCGCGGCATGGACCATCTCCACCAGCTCGTTGACAAAGGGCTGAACGTCAGCGCCCTCGAGTGTGCGGCGCACCTTTGTGGCGTTGCCGCCCAGTTTGGCGTCCCGCTCCGCCAGGTAGACCTTGTGGCCGTGTCCGGCCAGTTCCAGCGCCGTTGTCATGCCGGACACGCCGCCGCCCACCACCAGCACGTTCTTGTTCATGGGCAGGGTTTTGTCCGTCAGGGGGCGGGCCTTTTTCGCGGCCCCCACGGCCATGCGGACAAGGCTCCGGGCCTTTTCCGAGGCTTTCGCGGGATCGTCCGCGTGCACCCAGGTGATCTGGTCGCGGATATTGGCCATTTCCAGGAGGTAGGGATTCAGTCCCGCCTTCCGGATGGCGTCCTGAAACCTTTTTTCGTGGGTACGGGGCGAGCAGCCGCCGATGACGACCCGGTTGAGTCCCTGGTCCCGCACTGTTTTCGTAATCCGCTCCATGGACTCCCGGCTGCATCCGTGGCCCACGCCCTCCGCCACGGCGACACCGGCTATCGTCTTCGCGTAGCCGGCAAGATCGGACACGTCCAGCACACCGCCTATGTTCTCGCCGCAGTCGCATAAAAACACGCCGACCTTCGGCTCCTCGGCACTCACGTCCCGTTCCGGTGGAAGCTCCTCCGGATCGTCCACGGAGCTTCCCCCGCCGGACAGGTCCCCCGCGGCCATGCACGCCGCCGCGCTGGCCTGGACCATGGTCTCAGGGATGTCCTTGGGGCTCTCGAAGAGACCGGCGACGTAGATGCCGGGCTTCGTGGTGCTCACCGGGGTGAACGGGTCTGTAACGGCGAAGCCGTGGACGTCCGTCTCGATGCCCATGATCCGCGCCGTCTCCCGAATCTCCTCGCCCACCTTGAACCCGGTGGACAGGACCACCATGTCGAACGCCTCCGCCGTCTGCCGAAGCTCGCCGTCGGGAACGTAGTGGACTTCCAGCTGCTCCGAATCCCGCCTGCGCACCACGCTGTGGGGACGGCACCGGACGAATTGCACGCCGAAGCGGTCCCTCGCGTCCTGGTAGTACAGTTCGTAGTTCTTGCCCGAGGTGCGCATGTCCATGTAGAAGATCGTGGTCTCGATGTCCTCCTGGAAGCGCTCCTTGGTGACCATGGCCTCCTTGAGGGCGAACATGCAGCAGGCGCTGGAGCAATGGGATTCCGCGCCGCGCTGTATGCCCCGGGAACCCACGCACTGGATCCACGCGATCTTTTTGGGCTGCCTGCCGTCCGAGGGCCGCACCAACTGGCCGAAGGTGGGGCCGGAAGCGGACAGGATGCGCTCGTATTCCAGACTGGTCACCACGTCTGGCTGCTCCGAATAAGCCAGGTAGTCCAGTCCCGTGGGATCGAACACCTGAGCCCCCGGAGCCAGCACGATGGAGCCGCACCGAATGGTTTCCACCTTTTCCGTGTCGTCCGGCACGATGGCGTTGGCCGGGCATACGTCCACCAGCGCCTGCACGTCCGTGCAGGCTTCCATGTCTATGGAGAAGGCCTGGGGAATGGCCTGGGGATACCGCATGCACGTGGGCGCCCTGTGGTCGAGACCCGGGGTGAACCGCACGCACTCGGGAAACTTGTTGTAGCACTCGCCGCACGCCGTACATCTTTCCGTATCGATGTAGCGGGGCGCCGTGTTCGTGGTTACCGTGAAGTCGCCGCGCTCGCCCGTAAGTCCCGTCACCCTGGTCATGGTCCGCAACTCGATGTGGAGTTGCCTGCCGCTTTCCGAAAGATGCGGTGAGAGCGTGCACAGGTCGCAGTTGTTGGTCGGAAACGTGCGGTCGAGCTGCGTCATCAGCCCGCCGATGGACCGGGCCGAGTCCACGAGCACCACGTCGTGCCCGGCTTCGGCGAGGTCCAGCACCGTGCGTATTCCGCCGACGCCGCCTCCGACAACAAGCACCTTGTTGCCTGATGTATTGTTGGTCTGGTTTGACATATTGCACCTTTACTGCCTGTTGATTCCACGCCGTTCGCGCACCGGGGTACCTGCCTCCGGCGCCGCGCGGGCCCGGCCTACAGGCCGGCCACGTCCAGGATCGCGGGAAGCCGGTGTTCCCAGCCCAGCGTCTGGACCAGTACGCCCCGGGACATGCTCTTGAGCGCGGCGATGGTCTCCCCCGCGATCCGGATGCCCTCGTTCTCCCGGTCCGGAGACTTGCGGATGCGCCGGATCAGGTCGTCGGAGATGTGCGCCCCGGGCTCGTTGGTCGCGATGTACCGGGCCACGGCCACGGACTTGAGCAAAAACACGGTGGCGATCACCGGAACGCCCAGGTCGCCGGCCTTTTTCAAAAAGCCCGCGGCCTGCTCCACGTCGAAGACGGGCGGCGTGATCACGAAGCGGCATCCCGCGTCGATCTTCCTTTTCGCCGCGTCCAGCTCCTCCTCCATGCCCTTTTCGCTCTCGAAAGGCGCGATGGAGCAACCCGCGTTGAAGCTGGGCACGCCGTCCAGTTCGAACCCGGCCATGTCCCTGCCCTCCTGGAGCGTGCGAATCACGCCCAGAAGTCCGACCTCGTCCAGGTCGTTCACGGGCGCGGCGTCCTGGTGGTCGCCCACCTCCATTTCCTCGCCCTGCACCACCACGAGATTCTCGATGCCCAGCACGTGGGCCGCCAGCAGGTCACCCTGCAGCGCCATCCGGTTGCGGTCCCGGCAATACATGTGGATTATGGGCTCGATTCCCGCCCGGTGCATCAAAACACCGCCTGCGAGCGCGCTCATCCGCATGATGCCGTTGTCCATGTCCGGGATGACCACGGCATCCACCCTGTCCTTTATACGGCGAGCGTCCGTAACCAGCCTCGAGATGTTGACGCCCTTGGGCGTATGCATCTCGGCCAGCACGACAAATTCATCTGATTGCAGTCGCCTTTGAAAACTCATTCGTTTTTCCCTTCAACCATCCACTGTGTTCTCGTTTGGTTTCCCGCGCCCGATTCCGGAAGGCTACATTGCCGTTTCGGGATGGAACACGTTGACCTCCTTCAGGTCGTCGCCAAGATACTCGCGCTCATTGGGGCCGAGTATGCCCAGCGAAAGGCAGATCAGCGTCCACAGGTGCACCGTGTGGTAATGGGCCTCGAAATGCTCCGCCAGGTCGTGTATCTGCGCGTGGCAGTTGTGGCACGCCGCGATGCAATAGTCGGCGCCCGTTTCAATGATCTGGTCGAACTTGTACTTGCCGTACTGTCTGCGCGCTTCCGGGTAGCCCGCCTGCAGAAATCCGCCGCCGCCGCCGCAGCAGTAATTATTAGACCTGTTGGGCACCATGTCTATGAAGTTCTCTTCACCCACGACGGATTTGACCACGTAACGCAGGTCCTCGGCGGCCTCGTCGCCGTAACTTTTGCGGATGATCTGGCAGGGGTCCTGGACGGTGAACTTCACGCCCAGATCCTTGTTCCAGTCGGAGTTCACCTTCAGCTTGCCCTCGCGAATCCAGCGGGCGTAGTACTGGTAGATGGAAGCGATTTCCATGTCGGTGTCGATGTTGAACTTTTTCAGTCCGGCCCGGACTGAGAAGGTGACGTGCCCTCATTCGGTGTTTAAAAACACCTTGCACCCAAGGTCCTCGGCCTGCTTCACCGTGGTCCGGGTGATGTGCTCCCAGGCGTCGTCGTCGGCCAGGAACATGCAATAATTCTCGCCAGCCCAGCCCTTGCTCCCGTAGGTCCAGTCCGCGCCCACCGTGTGCAGTATCTTCCACAGGGGAAGCAGTTCGTCCGGCTCGGTCACGGGCTCCCTGGAGTTCTGGTTGAGAAAGAAATGCGCGCCTTCCTTGTCGATGGGCGCCTCCATGTCCTTGAATTCGGGCTGCGCCTCCCGATACTCCTCGAGCACGTCCTCCACCACGAACTCGAAATCCTCCGGCGAGGTGCCCATGGCGCTGCACGAGTCGTTTCTGAGCGCCATGTCGCACGAACCCAATATGCCCTTGGGGCGTTCCTCCCGGGGCCACGTGGCGCGCGCGTTGTAGATGAGCTGCGGAATGTTGATGTTCATGGGACACACGTGCACGCACCTTTGGCACATGCTGCACATCCACACCCATGGCGTGCTCTTGATCTCGTCATCCATGCCGAGCGCGGCCATGCGCAGAAACTTGCGGGGATCCATGTCTTCCAGCCCCGTGGCGGGACACCCCGAGGCGCAGGCGCCGCAGGTGAGACACAGGTTCAGGTTACCGCCCTCGGGCAGAATCTCCTTCACCTTGTCCATGAACGTGCTCTTCTTCGGACCTTGAATCTTGATGCTGGGGTTTGCCATATCCGGTTCCTTTGTTTTTGGTTCTCGTTGTCCCGTCTCGCGCGCCCGCCGGCATGTTCGGGCCGCGAATAACTGGGACCGGGTTCAGCGGGACTTCCGTATCCGCACGCGGAAAAAGTAGTCGCTGCCCTCCGTGACCTCCATGAGCATCACTTCGTAGGAAGCCGGGGGAAGCAGCTTGAACAGGTCTTTTCTCACGTCCGGGTCCGAGCCCAATATCTCCATGGTTTCAGCCGGTTGCATCCCATTGAACACCCTGGTCATCTTCAGCAGGGAAAGGGGCGAGATGCTGCCCCTGAAATCCAGTTTGTGATGTATCGTTTCGCCCACGGTCGTTTCTCCCTGTAAGGTTGCCGCCGGGTTAGAGCAAACCGCGGGCCAACAAGTAAACCGACGGGCACGATTTTTCCGATCATGCGTAATATCGGTGGGTTGTCATGAAAATGAATCGTGCCTGACTTAATTCGGTTGTCTAAGGTTTTTCATTTTGTTAAAAGAAAACGCCTTTACAGGTGTCAAGGTTTAACAGGAGAGCCTTAATGATCGGCAGGGAGTTGAACAGGTATTGGAAGACCGTGGTCAACACCATCAGCGACGGCATCATGATCGTCAGCACCACGGGCGCCATCGTCTCGATCAACGAGGCCATGGAGCACATCACTGGCTACAGCCGCGAGGAACTGGTGGGCCGGAAGTGCACCATCCTGGGATGCACGGGGTGCGAACAGACTCTGGCCAGCGGCGGCGAACACTGGTGCGGCCTGTTCCGCTTCGGCTCCATCACCCAGAGGAAATGCCTTATCCGTAGAAAGGACGGAACCCACCGGCACGTGCTGAAAAACGGGGCCATCCTGAAAGACGACGACGGTACCGTTATCGGCGCGGTTGGCACCATGGCCGATCTCGAGGAAATAATAAAGAGGGAGAACCAGCTCGAGGCATACAGAAAGGAACTTCGCTCGGAGGACGGCTTCCACGGCATCATCGGCAATTCGCCACGCATGCGTCAGGTGTTCGACCTGATTGAAAACGCGGCGCTTTCCGACGCTCCGGTCATCATCCATGGGGAGAGCGGCACGGGCAAGGAGCTGGTGAGCCGTGCCATTCACGACATCGGCGACCGCAGGGAGAAGCCGTTTGTCAAGGTGAACTGCGCAAGTCTCACGGAATCGCTTCTGGAAAGCGAACTGTTCGGCCATGTGCGCGGCGCCTTTACCGGCGCCTACAAGGACCGGGTGGGGCGTTTCGAGAAGGCGGACGGCGGCGACATCTTCCTGGACGAAATCGGGGACCTTCCCATGTCCACGCAGGTGAAGCTGTTGCGAACGCTGGAGGACAAGGTGGTGGAGAGGGTGGGATCCAGCACGTCCATCCCCACGGACGTGCGAATCATCTCCGCGACCAACCGGGACCTGTTGAAGCTGGTGGAAAACGGTACGTTCCGCAAGGACTTTTACTTTCGCATCAACGTCATTCCCATCATTCTGCCTCCCCTGCGCAACCGGATCGAGGACATTCCCCTGCTGGCGGAGTCCTTCTTCCGCAAGATGCGGCTCAAGACGGGCAAGGAGATCGAGGGCATCAGCAGGGAGACCATGGACATCCTGGTGAACCACGAATGGCCCGGCAACGTGCGGGAGCTCAAGTCCGCCTTCGAGTACGCGTTCGTGACGTGTTTTGACTCCCTGATCGAACCCCGGCATCTTCCCGCGACCATTGGCGACCCGGCAAGAGCGGCGCCGTCCCATGCTCCGGCGAAACGCAAGCGGTCCATGGACCTCAAGGAGATCGAAAAGCAGGAACTGCTGGAGGCCCTGGAACAGGCCGGGGGCAACCAGTCAAGGGCCGCGGCGCTGCTGGGCGTGTCGCGGGTGACCGTCTGGAACCGAATGAAGCGCCACGGGGTCCATTCCAGAAGGAAGGTGGGCACGGACGAATAGAGGCCTGTTGAAAAACGCGATCCCGGGCGTTGCGCCTCATTGCTCGTCGGTGCGACGCACGCCGGGCACGCCAACCCTGTATGTTGTTTTTCGATGTGGACCCTCTGATTTCGAAGGCGACGGGAAACGGGACAGCCGGTTGTTTTCGGAACGCCCCAACCGCTCGTCACCCCGGCGCAGGCCGGGGTCCGGGTGTATGGACCATATTGAATCCAAAGCGCCTGGTGTTCCAGGGCGTTGTCGAAGCCGGGAGGCAGTTTGGGTCAAGGATGCGCAAAGTTTGTTTGTTGGGTCCGCCCTCGCTATCGCTAGGGCTTGACCCAGCCAACGATACTGGGTTCCCGCGTTCGCGGGAATGACGAGGTGGTGAGGTGACGAGGTGGTGCGGTGACGAGGTGGTGCGTGTACCTGGGCCCCGGACAGGGGCCGAGGCGACCGGGGATATGTCCGGTGGGGCGATTCCCGTGCCTTCTCCATGGGTTCCCGCGTTCGCGGGAATGACGAGGTGGTGAGGTGACGGAGTGGTGAGGTGGTGAGGTGGTGCGGTGACGGGGTGGTGAGGTGACGAGGTGTTGGGGGTGACGAGGTGGTGAGGTGGTGAGGTGGTGAGGTGGTGCGGTGACGGAGTGGTGAGGTGGTGAGGTGTTGGGGGTGACCGGTTGTCGCGTGCACCTGGGCCCCGGCCTTCGCCGGGGCGACGGAATGGGGTCTCGCTTCGCCCGGTTTGTTTGTTGGGTGAACCCGCGATTCGGGCGGAACCATCCAACCTCCTCGAAATTCGCGCGCCCTGCATCTCATTGTTTGTGACCAGGCCGCCGATTCCGGGTTTTTCAACGGCCTGCTACCTGGTGAACGGCCGCCTCAATATGGTGTCCTTGATCCACCTGCGGTCGTCCCGCTCGGGATGATCGATGACGTAATGCAGGCCCCGGCTTTCGGTTCGGTGCATGGCGCAGCGAATGATGAGATGCGCCACCGAGCTGATGTTGCGCAACTCCACGAGGTCCGAGGTCAGCCGGAAGTTCCAGTAGTACTCCCAGATTTCCTGCTGTATGTTTTCGATACGCGAGCGGGCCCGTTCCAGCCTCTTGTGCGACCGTACGATGCCGACGTAGTTCCACATGAACCTGCGTATCTCGTCCCAGTTGTGGGCAACCACGATGGCTTCGTCGCTGTCGGTGGTACCCACCTCGTCCCATGCGGCCGGCTCGGCCGGCAGGTCCTTCCGCCCCTCCCCCAGTTCCTCGAGCGCCGCCTCGGAAGCCCGATCCGCGTAGACCAGGGCCTCCAGCAGGGAGTTGGAAGCAAGCCGGTTCGCCCCGTGCAGGCCGGTGCACGCGGTTTCGCCGATGGCGTACAGGCGGCGAATGTCTGTTCTGCCGTCCATGTCCACCACCACGCCGCCACACATGTAATGGGCCGCCGGAACCACGGGAATCGGCTCCCTGGTCATGTCGTAGCCGAACTGGAGGCACCGTTCGTGGATGTTCGGGAAGCGATCCTTCACAAAAGCCTGGTCCCGGTGGGTGATGTCCAGGTAGACGCATTCCTCGCCGCTGGTCTTCATCTCGTTGTCGATGGCGCGGGCCACCACGTCGCGACAGGCCAGGTCCTTTTTCGGATCGTACTTCTCCATGAAGGCCTGACCGCGCGAGTTCCTTAGCACGGCCCCTTCTCCGCGCACGGCTTCGGAAACCAGGAAATTCTTCGCCTGGGGATGGTACAGGCAGGTGGGATGGAACTGCACGAATTCCAGGTTTGCCACCCTGGCCCCGGCCCGGTACGCCATGGCGATGCCGTCGCCGGTGGCGACGTCGGGGTTGCTGGTATACAGGTAGACCTTGCCCGCGCCGCCGGTGGCCAGCATGGTCACCTGGGCGGCGAAGGTGTGAATCGTCTTGTCCGAGCGGTCCAGCACATACGCGCCGACGCAGGTGTCCTCGTGGGTGGTCACCACCACTCCCCGTTTCATGCGCATGGAGTAGGTGACCAGATCGATGGCGATGTGGTCCTCGAACACCGTGATATTGGGATTGGCGTGCACCGTTTCCACCAGGACCCGCTGGATCTCGGCCCCGGTCATGTCCTGGGCGTGGACGATGCGCCGCTGGCTGTGGCCTCCCTCCCGGCACAGGGCCAGGTCGCCTCCGTCGTCGTCTCCCCGGGACAGGTTGAACCGGGCTCCCATCTCGATGAGTTCCCGGATACGGTCCGGCCCGTTTTTGACCACCATCTCCACCACGTCGCGATGACACAGTCCGTCTCCCGCCTCCAGGGTGTCCTGTATGTGGAGGTCAAAGGAATCCAGGGTGGAGAACACGGATGCCACTCCGCCCTGGGCGGCGTTGGTGCTGGTGTTGGCGACGCCCTTTTTGGTCACGACGGCCACCGAGCCCCTGTCCGCCACCTTCAAGGCGAACAGCAGGCCGGCGACTCCACTGCCTATGACGAGAAAATCGAACTTGTATTCCATGGCAACCCGCCTTTGTTGGTAAAGCCGGCCATACTCCTCTTTTCACCGGATACAAGCCGACGGGCCCGGCAAGCCGCGCCGCCGGTCCGGCTCTATCGCAGAAGGCCCCCGGAACGGGACTTCCGGGACCTGAAGGTCAGGCCCAGGAACAGGCCGAACAGCAGGACCCCGGCTCCGGCCAGGAACCACCGAAGATACTGCTGGCGCCGAAGCTCCCCCAGTTCCTCCCGTGCTTGCCGGGCCTCCCTGCGATGTCGCTCCAGCTCCTCGGCCATCTCGTCGAAAGCCTGGCCGATGGCCGTGAAATCCGTGCTCCCCGTGTCCAGTCCGGGCAGAGTGGCGGCAAGCCGGCCCGCGGCCCGGTTCTGCTCTTCGAGTCGGGCCGCCAATTCCTGGTTCTCCTGCCTCAGGTTCGCGTTTTCCCCGGCAAGGTCCTCGGCCCGCGTGCCTAATTTCTCCAGTGCCGCGGCCTGCTTCCCCAGCTTCAGTCGACAGGGCACCTCCTCCTGCAGGAATCGCGTCAGAACGTATCCGGTCTCGCCCCCGGGCAGCCGGACACCGGCCCACTGTTCGCCCATCTCGAAGACCTCCACCTCCTGGTCCGACTGGAGGACCTCCACTATCCTGAATTCCAGGCCCTTGCCCCGCCGCATCATGATCTCCACATGGTCGGAAACATACATCGTCTTCGCCGCGCAGGGCACGGCGGTCAGCACCAGGGCGACCAACACGGCCAGGGCAATGGCATTTTTTCCTATCACCGCGGAAAACCTCCATAAAGGTGAGGGTTGTTCTAACATTTCTTACATCGGAATCCATGAGCGATCCCGGCTGACATGGACACAGGGAAGAACCGACCTGCCCTGCCCGGGTACAGCCGGCACGTCTCTTTCTTTCACCCGCACCACCCGGGACCGCTCACGGATTCAGGATTCAGTTTGAATGATTACCGTTTACAGACTCTGGCGCCCGGACTCGGGACCGACCAGAAAGAATATGGGGAAGGCATTTGTCTGTCAACAAATAGATTGAAAGGGTTGCGACACGAACCAAGAAGCAGAGTTCACCCAGGTGGTGCAATTCCCGGAATTCGGGCGACGGGGTTTTGAAAGAATGGCCGTCGCAGTCCGACCCCGAACCCCGGACAACAAGTTGTCCGGGCCACCGGCGATAACGAATTATCCGGACGACCCGAAACCCGCGAGGCCGCCCGCATCGCTTCGCGAGCGGGCGGGTCAACTCCGGGCCGGTCCGTCATCCGTCCAGCGCCCTGCGAATCTCCCGCGCCATTTCGGACATCACCACGGGTTTCAGCACCACCGCGCGAACGCCCAGGCTCTCCGGCGTCCTGCCGGCCAGCCTTTCCGAGAAACCGGTGCTCAATATCACCGGTATGTCGCGCCTTACTTCGTGGAGTCTTTCCACGAGTTCGTCCCCGGACATGCCGGGCATGTTCATATCGGTTATTACCAGGTCGAACGATTCCGGTTCCCCGCTGAAAAGGTCCAGGGCCTCGATGCCGTTTTCCGCGCATCTGACGCTGTATCCCAGCTTGGCGAGCAGGTAGGAAGCCATGCTCCGCAGGGCTTTTTCGTCGTCCACCAGAAGGATCCGCTCGGTCCCGGCGGGCAGGTCCTCGAGGGTCCCCGCCCCGGTATTGCGGGCGGATTGCTCGCGGGAACAGGGGAGCCTGACAACCATGCGGGTCCCGACGCCGGGCCGGCTTTCCACCTCTATGCCGCCCTGGTGTTCCGTCACGATCCCGTGCACCACGGCCAGGCCCATACCGGTGCCTTCGTTCACGTTTTTGGTGGTGAAATAGGGTTCGAAAATGCGGTCCATGATGTCGGGAGCGATACCGTGTCCGGTGTCGGAAACGGACAGCACCAGGTATCTTCCCGGTTCCAGGTTCCTCCCCGGACCGCCATCTTCCACGTCCTCGTTGCACATGGCCACCTCGAGCTTTCCACCCCGCTCTCGCATGGCGTGGGCCGCGTTGGCGCACAGGTTGATGATCACCTGCTGTATCTGTGTTCCGTTGGCCAGCACCAGATCGTTTTCGCACCTGATTCGCGGCACGATCTCCACCCTTGCGGGCAGGGAACTGCGCAGCAGTTTGAGGGACTCCCTGACCAGGGGCGTCATGGGCAACGGCTTGCGGGAGGTCTTCGAGCGCCTGGCAAAGCTGAGTATCTGGCGAACCAGCTCCCTGGCCCTCAGTGAAGCTGTCCGTATCTCCAGCACGAATTCCCGGACTTCGGCAGCGGTGCCTTTACTTGCCAGGGCCATTTCCGCGTTGCCCAGGATGATGCCGAGGATGTTGTTGAAATCGTGGGCCACGCCACCGGCCAGGGTGCCGATGGCCTCCATTTTCCTGGACTGGGCCAGCCGTTCCTGGAGCCGTTCCTTTTCCTCCTCGCGCTGCCTGAGTTCAGAGATGTCCGTCAAAAACAGCGCCACGTTGGCTTCGTCGTCCATGGCTACGCTGGTTGCCGTGATGTTCATGTGCATCCCGGAACCGTCCCCGCGACGTGCAACCACGTCAAAAGCGGCCCCGGTCCCGGTGTCGGC
Organism: Desulfatibacillaceae bacterium; assembly: GCA_046542385.1. GTDB lineage: Bacteria > Desulfobacterota > Desulfobacteria > Desulfobacterales > Desulfatibacillaceae > JBKHBM01. Next base: position 43,211 of record JBKHBM010000019.1, read on the forward strand.
GGCGTCGCGGAACAGGGTGTCCCGCAGGGGACCATCTCCGATGATCTCCCGCAAGGGCATGCCTTCCAGCTCCCCGGGGTGGCACCGCAGCATGCCGGCCGCGGCGGGATTTCCGAACCGGATCCTGTCCCCGGCGGCGTCGGCAATGAGTATTCCCTCGGCAGCACCCTGAAACAGTGCGCGGTACCGTTGCTCCGAGGCTTCCAGGGCTTTCCGGGCCCGGTCGTGCTCCCGGACCTCGTCGCCAAGCCGGCGGTTGGCGTTTTCCAGCCCTGTCCGGTGGGCTTCCAGGGAGCGGCGCGTGGCCTTTTCACTTTCAAGGGTGCGCTGCAGCCCGGCCAGGACCGCGGTGGCCGAAATGGAGGTCACCACGTTCCACAGCATGAAGTTGATCGATATGACCAGCCATTTTCCAAAGGAGTTCTCCACCGCCTGTTCCCAGCCCAGGACGTTCCGCGAAATCAAGACTCCCACGGCGGCCAGGGATAGGAGATTGACGGCCAGGGCGGCGATGCAGGCCCGCACTCCCAGGAGGACGGCGGCGAGGACCGGAAAACCGAAAATGTATACGGGCCCTGCTCCGAAGGGTCCCAGGGTGAGGGTGAGCACCATGCCCAGGAACCAGGAGATGAATGCGACGGAGCCGGCCCGGATTCCGTACGGAATCCGGCGGAACACGAAAAGGACGATGACCAGAAGGTACATGGCGGTGTCGACGCCGGCAACGGCGTACAGCCCTTCCCTGACGGACAGGATGACGCTGGGGATGTACGCCACAAGGCCCAGAAGGCTTCCCGCCAGCAGGATCATGAGCAGAATCCGCTCCTGCCAGTAGGCCAGGCCTTTTTCCACGCCCGCGGCCGAGGGTCTTGTCCACGCGTCCAGGGCGCCGGCCACTTTGCGTAAAAGATCCAAAGGCTTATTCAGGATACTGCCCGGGGTCATTCCTCGTTCCTCCTGAAACGGGCGTTCCGGCTGCTTTCGATTGCGTGGATCACCGCCTGTTGACTCCGGTCTTTCTCCGGACCGCCCGAGTCCGCGCCGCGGGCCGAAAGGGCCACTCACTCGTCGGGTGATCCCGGAAATCCCTGTGAAACGTACGGGAACCCGGTATATAACGATGCGTCACGGGTTGTTCGAAATATTCTTCACGGGTTCAGGCGAACCGGCAGGGCCGCCGTGTCCCGACCGCCGATGCGCAGCAGAATATCAGAGGAACATCCCCATTCCAATGAAAAACGATTACACAGCCCAATGCCCGGGAAGGATGCCGCCGTGTCCCGCAAATCAGGTTTGGCGATTTCCCGGACAGGAATCGGTTTGACCTGTGGGATGTCCCCGGCTTAGAATGCTGTGTGAAGTCCGACATAATCCGGAATCCGTGGCGAATGGGTCGGGACGCGTGAACGTCATCCGGTGGCAAACGCCTTCCGGGCAAGTCCCGCCCTTCCACCCCGGGACAGGAAAACATGGAAACGTTACGGAAGATCATTTTGGAAAATGAGGACTGGCTGATGGCGCGGCTGCGCGATTACGCTGTCCGGCGCGAGTACTCCCGGTACACCTCCACCCTTCTGGAACCATGGAGGCTCTCCATTTCCGGGCTGAACCAGTCCCTGTCCAAGGCCGTCGACCAGAACGTCCAGGACCTCGAAACCCATCCGGACGAGGATTACACCCTCGACCCCGTTGCCGCCTTCGGCATCGAAGAGGCGCGGCTGCACCGGGAACGGGGTGTGGACATCGGCATGTTCCTGGGCCTGCTCAAATATTACCGCCTCGCCTACCTGGACCTGATGGACGAGACCGACCTCTCCGGCGCCGACAGGGCGCGAAACAAGCGTTACGTGAACCTGTTTTTCGACCGGGTCGAAATCGGCCTCTGCTCAGAGTGGGTCCGGGGCGACGACACCAAGCGGATTGTTGAACTCCAGGCGAAAAACCGCGCCGTGGTGAACGAAAAGAACAAGTTTCTCACTGTGTTCGAGAGCATGGCCGACCCCGTGGTGCTGCTGGACGCGCAGGACACGGTGGCCAACCTGAACGACCAGGCCGCGCGCCTGCTGGATGACCAGGATGTTCGCTACTACCGGAACGCCTCGGACGAACCTCCAGGCGGACGCGGCGTCGTGGGGCGGCCGGTTGTCGAAGTGCTGCCCTGGATCGGACGCGAGCTTCATGAATTCGAGCAGTCCGAAAAACCGGTTCGGGAATTCGAAACCCCCGTAACGACCAATCAGGGCAAACGACATTTCGCGGTCAAGCTGTCCCGAATGATGGACATAAGCGACAAGTTCGCCGGGGCGCTCATCATCCTGCGGGACGAAACCGCGAAACGGGAAGCAGAGGAACGCACCCGGATAGCCAAGGAGGAGGCGGAAAAGGCCAACCGGATCAAGAGCGAGTTCCTGGCCAACATGAGCCACGAGGTCCGCACACCCATGAACGGGGTACTGGGCATGACCGAACTGCTCGCCGGCACCGGACTGACTCCGGAGCAGTCGGATTACGTGGAAACCATCCAGGCCAGCGCCGAAAACCTCATGACCGTGATCAACGACATCCTGGATTTCTCCAAGATGGAAGCCGGAAAACTGGAGATGGAAATCCTTGATTTCGACCTGTCCCGGGTGTTGGACGGGGTGAGCGACGTCCTGGCCATGCGGGCCCATGAAAAGGGTCTGGAGCTGGTGAGCCTGGTAAACCCCGACGTGCCGATGTATCTCCGCGGAGACCCGGGGCGGTTGCGCCAGGTGCTTTTGAACATCGCGGGCAACGCCGTCAAGTTCACGGAAAAGGGGGAGGTGGTCGTGGAGGCCGCCCTGGAACGGGAAAGAGAAGATCGCGCCACGGTGCGGTTCACCGTCACTGATACCGGCATCGGCATCCCCGAAGACGTGCAAAGCTCCCTGTTTACCCCATTCACCCAGGCGGACGCCTCCACCACCCGCAGGTTCGGCGGCACGGGCCTGGGCCTGTCCATATCGGCCCGGCTGGTGGAGATGATGGGGGGCGAGATCGATTTCGAGAGCACTCCGGGGGCGGGGAGTCGATTCCGGTTCACGGTGACGTTCGAAAAACAGGACGGGGCTCGGACCCGCACGGAGCCAGCCTCCGGCGGGCTGGAGGGACTCCGGGTGCTGGCGGTGGACGACAACCGGACCAACCTCAAGTGGCTGAGCCTGCTGCTGGAATCCTGGGGATGCCATCACGACAAGGCCGATGGCGGTCCACAGGCGCTGGGAAGGTTGTTCCAGGCGCTCGCCGAGGACAATTCCTATGACGTGGCCCTGGTGGACATGCAGATGCCCGACATGGACGGTTTGGACCTTGGCAGCCGTATTCACGGCGACGAATTGTTGTCCAAAACCCGCCTCGTGATGCTCACGTCCATCAATATGGACGGCCAAACGACCCGACTGCAGAGGGCCGGTTACGACGCATTTCTCACCAAACCCGTGAAACACAAGGATCTCAGGCAATGCCTGATGATGGTGAGCGGCAGGAGCGGCCCGGACAGCGGGCGGCAGGGCATCATCACCGAGCAGGCCCTTGCCGACCACCCCTGTTTCAAGGCCCGGGTGCTTCTCGCCGAGGACAACGCCATCAACCAGAAGGTGACTCTGCAGATCCTCGGGAAGATGGGTCTGGACGTGGAGGTCGCCAACAACGGCGTCGAGGCCCTGGACATTCTGCGGCGGGAGCCGTTCGACCTGGTGCTCATGGATTGCCAGATGCCGGAAATGGATGGTTACGAGGCCACGCGCGCCATCAGGGAAGCGGCGGACAAGGCTCTCCCGCGGAACATCCCCGTCATCGCGCTGACGGCAAGCGCCATGAAGGGGGACCGGGAAAAATGCCTTGCCGCCGGAATGGACGACTACCTTGCCAAGCCCATCCAGCCCGGGGTTCTCGCCAGAAAGCTGAGCCGCTACCTGGGCGGCGCGCACCCCGGGGAAAACTCCGCGGACGGAGCCTTTGCGGACCCGACCGTCCGACTCAAGGATTTTTTCGATGAACCGGAGGCCATCGCCGACGTGGTCAGGGAGTTCGTGGCCGACCTTGCCGGTTTTCTCGATTCCATGAGGATGAATGCGAGGTCGCGGGACCTCGCGGGTCTCCGGCAGACGGCGCACCAGATCGTGGGGGCCAGCGCCAGCGTGGGCGCCGAGGGGATCAAGGCCTGCGCCAGGGCCCTTGAGCACGTGGGCGACGACGCGGAGGAACAGGACCTTGTACAGTGGATCGACAGGATGGAGGGGGAATTCAAGCAATACACCAGGGCCCTGCGGGATTCAGGATGGCTCGACGAGACGGCGGGTGACCGGCCGGGCTGACCTCCGGCCCGTGCGGCTCCGTTTCCGGGGTGATGCGTGGTTTGCAGGCCCCGCCCGGACACCCCTTGTCCTAACAGCCCGTTGAAAAACCCGGTATTTGCAGCCTGTTAAAAAAACGATGAGATGCAAGGCGCGCGAATTTCGAGGAATAAGGCGTACTTACGGTACGCTGCATCGACGAGAAATGAAGCGCAACACCGCAGATCGCGTTTTTCAACAGGCTGCCAAGCCGGCCACGGACGCAGGGTCAGGCCGGTGTGCCCCCCTTCCCTTCCCCTTTG
>JBKHBM010000124.1:0-13461 GCA_046542385.1 Desulfatibacillaceae bacterium
CCGCACTGACGAGAAATGGAGCGCAACGCCGCAGATCGCGTTTTTCAACAGGCTGCTAGGCAAGCGCGCGTTGGTGGGTCGCGCGTTTGGGAGGGAGTTGTAGCGTCAAAAGGAGGAACGCGCAAGGGCAAAGGCGGCAGTTTTTTACGATCGGAAAAAGCATGGCCCCGAACGGACCGGGTTACAGCCTTTTGATACCGCCCCAACCCCGCTTCTTCTGGCTGGCCGTGACCGGACGGTTGCGGAACAGCACGTAGGTGGCGCCGGTGCCGCCGTCGCACCAGCGGGCGCTGGCAAAGGCGATGACCCATTTTCGCCACGCGCCCTTGGTGAGCCAGTAAAGGACTCTGGATTTCAATACGGGTTCACCGGGTGACGACAGGCCCCGCCCATGGATGACGACCACCGCGCGCCGGCCGGCGTCCAGTGATTCGCGCACGAACTGGTTGAACGCGGCTTCCGCCTGCTCGCCGTCCATGCCGTGGAGGTCGAGATGGTCCTGGATGGAGTAAGCGCCCTCGTGCAGGCGACGAGCCATCGCGGGATGGACACCGTAGCCGGAGCCTTCCACGTACTCGGCGGTATGATGGATGACGAACCCGGCGCCTCCGGCGACCAGTTCCTCCAACATGGCGCGGGCCCGGGCGTCGGAATCGTCCCGGGCGGGTGCGGACCGTGGCGCCTCGTCTTCCGGTTCCAGCCCCTCCATCTCGTGGTTGCCCCGTTCAATGGGCATCACTCCGGACATCCAGGAGTTGAACATGCTGTCTTCCTCCACCGGGTCCGGAGGCGAGGAGGGCGGCGGCGGGACACGACGTGCGGGTCCGGGTTGTCGCAGCGCCGGTTCAGGCGCCGTGGTGGCTGCTTCGGCCCGCTTGCGGGCCTTCTTCTCCTTCATGATCGAGGCCAGACCCTCGAACGGGCGATTCACTCCCTGCTGCTCGTCGCGTGGCATATCCATTCTCCTCCGGCGACGCGAATTGGCTGATGGCGCGGCCGGAAACAATCCGGGACCAGTTTTCTGTAAACCGGGAGACCGTCGGCCACCCACGTCGTTTTCCGGGGCGGCGAAAGAAGGTCCGGCGGCGACCGCTCATCGACTCGGATTTTCAGCCGGCGACCCGCGGGCTTTTCCCCGGCGAGGACAAAAGGCCTTGCGACCGGCCGTGCCGCGTGGCTCGATGCCGGCGAAATCCGGCACAAACCCGGACCGTCGGCCTTCTGAACCGCGACTATTTCATACCAAAAATGGGGATTTTCCACAAGGATGCAAGAATCCGGACCGGAAAGGACTCACTCCACAGGCGGGAGTCGAGTGCCGGGGCAGATCAGTCCCGTGCGTCGGAATGCTCGGGGAAATAGGCCCTGGCGCAGTGCGGACACAAACTGTGGCTGAATACGGCCTCGGTGTGGTTCTGAATGAAGGTCTCTATCTGCTTCCAGGCCCCGGCTTCGTCCCTGATGCGTTTGCAGCGCGCGCAAATGGGAATATAGCCCGACAATATCTTGGTCACCGCCTGGGCCAGCTGCCTTTGCAGTTCCTGCTGCTGGCGGACGGCCTGGCGGCTCTTCTCGCACTCCAACTCCAGTTCCGTGACGCGTTTTTGCAAATCCTCGTAACTGGGTTTGGACATGACGACCCCTTGGTTGTCTGCGGGTATCCGCACTCCACGGTTCCGGCGTGCAAATGCCATCCGGCCGCGCCGTTTCGACGCGTCCACGGCACGGCAGGGAGACCCGATTGCGGAAACCAGAGGAGTGGGCTTGTTCGGTACAGGACGCGCGATAGAGGGATGTTCCAGCCCCGCTGCGCCGCGGCACTGCCATCACAACCCCAATTTGTAGCATGTAGCATGCCAAACTGAATACGCCTTCAGCCATCCCCGGTTTCCGCCATGGCAAAACCCGTGTTTTCGAACACCTTCCGCCCACACTCCACCTGCACTGTACTTTGCCTGCCCCTGGACAGCCTCAATCATGCGGTCCGGGCGCGAAGCCGACCCATTGGCGAACCCGGAAACGCGCAATTCCGGAAATGTGCCTGTTCATGCGGCAAAACACCGCGCGCAAGGTGCATTTTTTGACCCCATGCCCGAATCCGGGGCGGGATGCCCGAAAGGGGGAAAACCACGTTTTGCGCGATGCGTTTTTTGTGGTACAACTGTTCGGAAAATGACACCGGCATATTCCGGATGTCCCGGCGGGTACCGTTTTCGCGGGCGGCCCAGTCAGACTGGAAGGGAACCCGAATCCGGGAACAGCTTCGGGTGGATCGCAGGCAGGGACGTGTCCGCCGGCCGCATTGAAGTACGAGGACAGGCCCCTGGCGTCGCGGATGCGCCGCATGAAGCCGTTTTCCGGACGGTGAAAAGTCTTCTCAGATACTTCAACATTTCGTTACGGATTCAAAAACAAGGGAGGAACACTGATGATAAGCCACATGCTTTCCGACGACGCGCACAAAATCCTGGACGAGGCGCGGGAACTGGTCAACTGGGTTCCCCGCCAGTACATCCTGGACATGGACAGGGACAGGATCAAGTTTCCCAAGGAGTTTCTGCAGGAAGCGGGGCGCCGCAACCTCATGGGGTGCCGGTATCCCAGGGAGTGGGGCGGCCGGGGCCTGGACTGGGCCACCACATGCGCGGTCATGGAGGAGATCGGCACGCTGGGCTACATCTTCGCCTGCACCTTCGGCGTGGGCGCGGAACTGGTGTGCGACGCCATCATCCAGCACGGCACGGACGAATTGAAGGAGAGGTATGTCAAGCCGCTGCTGGCGGGGGACATGTTCGCGGCCGAATGCCTGACCGAACCCCGTGGCGGTTCCGACTTTTTCGGCACCACCACTACGGCGGAGGACAGGGGAGACCATTTTGTGGTGAACGGGCAGAAGCGGTTCATCGTCGGCGCCGAGGGCGCCGACTACTTTCTGGTGTACGCGAAGACGGATCCCGTGGCCGCGCCGCACAAGTCATTGTCCTGCCTGATCGTGGACAGGGGCCCTGGCGTGGAAACCGCCTACCTCTACGACCTCATGGGGTGCCGGGGCGGCGGAGCGGGCCGGGTGGTGTTCAAGGACGCGAAGGTGCCGAAAAGCAACGTGGTGGGTGAAGTGAACGGCGCGTATGCCGTGTTCAACACCATGATGATCCCGGAACGCCTGGGCACGGCGGCCATGACCATCGGCGCGGCGCGGCCCGCCCTGGAGGTGGCCACGGACTACACGACCAGGCGCAAGGCCTTCGGCACCACCATCAACGCGTTCCAGGGCGTGAGCTTCCAGGTGGCGGAGGCGGCCATGCTGCTGGACGCCTGCCGCACCATGTGCTTTTCCACGGGCACGGCCGTGGACTCTGGCGTGGACCAGCGGACCATCCGCCGCTACGTTTCCGAGACCAAGAAGTTCGTCACCGAGTCCTGCCAGAAGGTGGTACACAACGCGATGCAGGTCATGGGCGGCATCGGCTATACCAGTGTATACCCGGTGGAGCGCATCTACCGGGACATCCGCCTTGCCTCCATCTGGACCGGAACCAACGAGATCATGTCCGCCATCATCGGCCATGAATGGTACCGTGAGTACGCCAAGAAGCAGGAGGGCGGGCTGTTTCGCAACTTCGAGATGGACGCGGCCGAGGCCGAGGCCCCGGAAGAGAAGATTTACGAGTGAACCGGGAAGCCGACAGAACCTGACGACCGGAATCTCTACCCCGGAGGTGTCATGAAAACCGTATCCCTGCACATACCCTGCATGGTGGACCTGTTCCTGCCGGACACCGCCAGGTCCGCCATCCGGGTGTTGGAGCGCCTGGGCGTGCCCTGGGTGTACCGCGAGGACCAGACATGCTGCGGACTTCCCGCCTATAACGCCGGTTTCTCCCCAGAGGCGGCGAGCGTGGCCAAACACATGATCCGCGTGTTCGAACAGGACGAGGCCGTGGTATCGCTCTCCGGGTCATGCATGCAGATGATGCGGGACCACTACCCGGCCCTGCTTGCCGGGAACCCGGAATGGAGCCGCCGGGCGAAGGCCCTGGCCGCCAAAACCCGGGAATTCAGCCAGTACCTGGTGGACGAACTGGGCGTGGAGGAGGTGGGCGCGGCTTTCGACGGCAAGGTGGCGTACCATGAATCCTGCCGCCTGTCCCGTGGCGCGGGGGTCGTGGAGCAGCCCAAAAAGCTGATCCGGGCCGTCCGTGGTGCGGAGCTCGTGCCCATGAACAAGGCGGACGCCTGCTGCGGTTTCGGCGGCGAGTTCTCCCACGCCTACCACGAGATCTCCGAGGAGATGGTGGCGGACAAGGTGAACTGCTTTCTCCAGTCCGGCGCGGACATACTGGTGATGGGAGAGCCGGGGTGTTTTCTGAACATCAGCGGCTACGTGTCGCGCAACCATCCGGGCAAAAAGGTCATGCTCCTGGCCGACCTTCTGGCCGGCCACGAAAAGGAGGCGCGAACATGAAGCCCGAAACCGAAAAGTACCTCGACACCGCCAGGGAGCAGATGAAGGACGCCCATGCCCGTGGGCTCCTCGAGATATTCCCGGTGTTTCTGGCCGCCCTGCGCGACGCCGCGTACCAGAGCTTTCCCGAACCGGGGGCCGCACACGACTATGGCGGAATCATCCGCGCGGAAGCCGTGGCCCGGATGCCGGAACTGCTGGAGCAGTTCGAGGAAAACGCAAGGGCCGCCGGATCGAAGGTGTTCTGGGCCAGGGACGCGGCCGAGGCCAACCGGTACGTGGTGGACCTGGCCAAAAAGGCCGGCGCGGAGTACGTGTGCAAGGGCAAGTCCATGGTCACCGAGGAAATCGGGCTCAACGAGGCGCTGGAGGAGCAGGGCATCCACGCGTACGAGACGGACCTCGGCGAGTTCATCACCCAGATCATGCACCGGCCTCCCTTCCACATCGTGGGTCCGGCCATCAACATCCCGCCGGCCCGGATCCGGGACGAGTTCCTGAAGCACGGGGTGCTCGAGGAGCCCACCGAGGACCCTGTGAAACTTGGCCATGCCGCCCGCCTCTACCTCAGGGACCGGTTTCACCACATGGTACTCGGTGTCACCGGCGTGAACATGGCGGTGGCCAGGACCGGCACCGTGATCAACGTGGAAAACGAGGGCAACATCCGGTTTTCCAAGTCGTCGCCCAGAGTGCAGGTTTCCATCATGACGCTCGAAAAGGTCGTGCCCACCATGGAGGACGCCATGTTCCTGCTGCGCACCCTGTGCCGCAGCGCCACCGGCCAGCACCTGGGAGCCTATGTGTCCATGGACACCGGCCCGAAAAAGGATTCGGAGCTGGACGGACCCGAGGAGCTCCATGTGATCATCCTGGACAATGGCCGCACCAGGATATACGCGGACCCGGAATACCGGGAGGCCCTCCAGTGCGTGCGGTGCGGTGCGTGCCTGAATTTTTGCCCCATCTACCGCAAAATCGGCGGCTACCCCTACGGCTGGGCCTACTCCGGCCCCATGGGGCAGGTACTCAGTCCCCTGCTGCTGGGCCTGGACAAAACCCGGGACCTGTACCAGGCCTGCACCATGTGCCGCACGTGCAAGGTGGTATGCCCGGGGGGCATTTCCCATCCCGCCCTGCTCCGCAAACACCGGACGAAGAACCGGGAAAAGGACGCCACATTCTCCGGCGCCGGCCTGGGCGCCGCCGGTGAGGCCCGGTTCAGGACATTCGCCCTGGCCGCCGCCCACCCCGGCGCGTGGCGCTCCATGGTCCGGCTGGGCCGGGCCGCGTTGAACCGCGGGGAGCACGACGGAGTGGTGAGCAGTGTCCTGGGCAAATCCGGGGGGTGGTTTGAAAAGCGCGACCTGCCCGCCCTGGCGCGCCCCACCTTCAACCAGTGGTACAGGATGAAAAAAGGGAAAAACACGTAACGCCTTATCAGTCCATTGGGTGACTCGGAATGGTCAGCCTGTTCAAAAACGATGAGATGCAAGGCGCGCGAATTCCGAGGAGTAAGGCGTACTTACGGTACGTCGCGTTGAGGAGAAATGACGCGCAACGCCGCAGATCGCGTTTTTCAACAGGCTGATAGTGGAGGGGACAATGGAAAATACTACCCGCGACGACATACTGTTCCGGTTGAAGTGCGCGCCCAGGACGGTCCTGGAAGAGAGGCCCGAAAGACCGGTCATGGCCGAGGAGGCCATGGACACGGAGCAGCTCATCGACCGCTTCAGGGGACTTTTCGAAGCCCAGACAGGGGTGTTCCTTCGTGCCGTGGGCAACGACGGCGTGCTGGAAAAACTGGGCCCGGTCCTCGAGGCCGAGGGGGTGGTGCATGCCGTCGCCACCACGGACGACGTGCTGGCGGAACTGGACCTGCCCGCGTGGGGCGGGAAAGCCGGCTTCGACATCACCACCCACAAGGACTACGCGAACCGCGAGGCGTTCAAGCGCGCGGTCTTCGAGGACGTCCAGGCAGGCATCACCGGCGCGGACTTCGCCTTTGCCGAGTCCGGGACCCTGTGCCTTCTCATCAACGACGACATGCCCAGGCTCACGTCGCTTGCGCCCATCGTTCACGTGGCCATACTTCCCGTGGAGCGTCTTGTCCCCACCTACGAACACATGGCCCGCAAGATGTTCGCCAAAGGCGCTCCACCCACCCAGGTGGTCTTCATCACCGGACCCAGCATGACCGCGGACATCCAGGCCACTCCGTTCAAGGGCATGCACGGACCCCGGCGGGTGGTGGTCGTACTGAAGGAATAGATGACTTCCGGAAAATTTTCCCAGGGAGGTGGAGCCGCGGGCGCGTGGCCCCCGCGTTGAATGCCAGCCAGATTGCAGCCTTATGCATAACAGCCCGTTGAAAAACTCGGTATTTGCAGCCTGTTAAAAAACGATGAGATGCAAGGCGCGCGAATTTCGAGGAGTAAGGCGTACTTACGGTACGCTGCATCGACGAGAAATGAAGCGCAACACCGCAGATCGCGTTTTTCAACAGGCTGATACATCCAGAGGCCACGCCGAAGGCCGGAAAAGCCTTTCACCCGTTGGGTGAACCCGGAGATTCGCATAGAAACATACGAAAAGCCGATATAATACGGCTTTTCACGGGTCATCCAAAACTTTCGTCACGGATTCAGGTCAATAATACTTCCTGTACTTCCAGTACAGCCTGAGCGTGTGCCCCAGGGTAAACCGGTTGCGGCGCACGGTGTGCCAGCCGTAGTGGAGCTTGTGGAGAGCGCGAAACACGGGGTTGGCGGGCAGGCGGACCAGCCGTCGGATCAGGGGCAGGGTTTTGGGAAAGCGCACGGCGATGCCGAACAGCTTGTGGTAGTTCTCCACCCGGTTTTTGTGCGGCAGGGCCAGGATGGACCTGTTGAACACGGACCCGGTGAGCCTGGACTCGGCGCCCTCTTCCATCAACCCCGTTTCCCTGGCGATTTCCCCGAGCCGGGTTCCGGCATAGGGCTGGGCGATGGAGCACCAGGCATAGACGGGCCCGAGCCGCTGGTTCAGCCGGATGGTGTCCAGGATGTCCTGTTCGGTTTCCGTGGGCGCGCCCACCATGTTGTAGGTCATGAACCGCACGCCGTACCTTGTAAGCAGGGAGGCGCATCGCTCGATTTCCCCGTTGGAAAGGTCTTTCCGCAATATGTCGCGGCGTATGCCGGGGCTGGCGGACTCGATGGCGAACATGATCCGCGAGCAGCCTGACTCGGCCAGGGCCTCGGCCACGGCCTCGTCCACCTGCCTGGCGTGCACCATGGCAAGGTAAGGCAGCCCCACCCTGCGCGGGTACCTTTCCGCGAACTCGAACAGCCACTTTTTGTCCAGGGCGAAGACGTCGTCCATGAACTCCACGGCCCTCATGCCGAAGGCATCCCTGAGATACTCGATCTCCCCGATCACGTTGTCCACGCTCCGGCGGCGCAGATAGGGCCCTTTGCCACGAACCAGATTTCGATACTGCTCGTTGTAGCAGTAGGAGCAGGAAAACGGGCAGCCCCTGCTGGACATGACCCTCTTGAGCGGTGCGTCACGCAACAGCGGGTACTGGGCGTAATGGCTGCGTCGCGGAATGGGCAGGGAATCCAGGTCCGCGACCAGCGGGCCGATCCGGTTCTCCGTGATGGTACCGCCAACCTTTACGAGAAAGTTTTCCGCGTTCGGATTTAGCACCCCGCTTCCCGAGCCATCCAGCAATTGCACGAAACCACGCTCGGCCTCGCCCCGGCACACGGCGTCCACGGCCGGGTGGCGTATTACCTCCGGGAAAAACGTGGGATGCGGCCCTCCGAATACCACCTTTGTCCCGCCGACAAGGACGGCCTTGACCCGCGCCGCTGCTTCCAGCGCCTGCCGCGCGCTGGCGGAGGAGACGTAGAAGCCGCAAACGTCCGGGTTCCATTGGCGCAGTCGCGCCATCCGATCCCGCCGGTCCAGAAAAAAACGCACCTCGTGGCCTTCCCGCCCCAGTATCTCAGCGAGCAGCGTGGTGCCGTACAATTCCTCCCAGATGTCCTGAATGAAAGCTACGCGCATATTCCCCGGCTCTGTCCTCCTTTCGCCCGAGATAGCATGATACCACGTTGATTTCCCTGAAAAAAGCGAAAACATAGGGCGAGTTCCACTCCCACCAGACCATAACGCCCTACCCCTTGTTCGCTTTGTTGCCACGGATTTGTAATTCTGTTATCTAATCCCCACCGTCCGGAGACGTTCCAGCCGGGCAACACCCCCTTCACATGAAGGGTCACTCCCGGGTGGGACACTTTCTTTGCACGGAAACGACTACTCGAAAGAAACGCGGGAGAACGCATATGCAAAAGCCGAACATCATGGTCTGCGGCCTGCCGGGCAACGTGGCGCAAAACGTGGCGCGACACGTGGCCGCGGACCCGGATTTCAACCTGGTTCCCCTGGCTCTCACCGGCCCGGGAATCCAGGACACCCATGTGGACGTGGACGGGACCAGGGTGGAGCTGGTGCTGCCCCACGGGCACGAAAAAGCGTTGGCGGGCGCGAAGGAAAAGTGCGCCCCGCTGATGATAGTGGACTACACCCACCCGTCGACCGTAAACGCCAACGCCGAACTGTACGCGAAAGTCGGCGTCCCCTTTGTCATGGGGACCACCGGCGGCGAGCGGGAGGCCCTGTTCAAAACGGTGGAGAATTCGGAGATCGCCGCGGTCATCGCCCCCAACATGGTCAAGCAGATCGTGGGGCTCTCCGCCATGTTCGAGTACGCGGCGGAAAACTTTCCCGGCCTGTTCGACGGCTTTTCCATGGAGGTCCGGGAGAGCCACCAGAAGGGCAAGGCCGACACCAGCGGAACCGCCAAGGCCATGGTGGGCTACTTCAACCGCATGGGCATCGACTTCCCCGTTGACCGCATCCAAAAGGAGCGCGATCCCGAGCGGCAGCGCAACGAGTGGGGGGTTCCCGAGCATTGCATCACCGGACACGGCTGGCACACCTACACGTTGACCTCCCCCGACGGCAACGTCGTCTTCGAGTTCACCCACAACGTGTGCGGCAGGGACGTCTACTCCCACGGCACCCTGGACGCCCTGCGCTGGCTGTGGAACAATATGCGCGCCGGCGCGCGGGGCCGGGTGTTCTCCATGATCGACGTGCTTCGGGGAGAGTGACCCCTGGCAAATCCCCCGACTGAACCAGCAAAGGAGCCATGATGAAACGCATCGCCCTGATTCTCGCCGCGATCCTGCTTGCCGCGGCCCCGGCCCTTGCCCAGGAAACCTTCCCCGGCAAGGACTACAAGAAAGGCCCCCATCCCATGGCGAGCCCCTACGCCATGCAGGGAGGGGAGATGTCCGTGTTCATCGGCCCCTCGCCCAAGAGCCTGAACTACTACCTCGAAACCAGCAGCATCGCCGCCAACGTGTTCGGCATGATGTACGAAACCCTGCTGGACATGAATCCGCTTACCCTGGAATGGGAGCCCGGCCTGGCGGCCCGCTGGACCATCTCCGAGGACAAACGCACGTTCACCTTCCACATCGATCCTGACGCCAGGTGGAGCGACGGCGCGCCCGTCACGGCCCACGACGTCCAGTGGACGTACGACGCCATCACCGACCCCAAAAACCTCACCGGTCCGCACAAGGTGGGCTTCGAGCGGTTGAACCGTCCCGAGGTGGTTGACGAACGCACGATACGGTTCACGGCCAAGGTGGTGCACTGGAAAAACTTCATGACGGCGGCGGGCTTCGAGATACTGCCCAGGCACGCCTACGGGAAGACGGACTTCAACAAGATCAACTTCGAATTCCCCGTAGTCTCCGGAGCCTACCGCGTGGGCGAGTTCAAGGAGACCTTCTACCTCACCATGGAACGCCGGGACGACTACTGGAACAACGACGCCCCGGGCATGCAAAACGTGACCAACTTCGACACCATCCGTTTTCGCTTCTACGGCTCCCGGGAGAACTCGTTCGACGCGTTCATGAAGGGCAAGCTGGACGTGTATCCGGTGTACACGTCCCGCATCTGGGTGCAGGAAACCACGGGCGAAAAGTTCGAGAACAACTGGGTTGTCAAGCAGAAGGTATACAACCAGCACCCCGTGGGATTCCAGGGCTGGGCCATGAACATGCGAAAAGCCCCCTTCGACGACGTGCGCGTGCGCAAGGCCATGGCGCACCTCGTGGACCGACGCAAGATGAACGCCACCATCATGTACAACCAGTACTTTCTCCACAAGTCGTACTACGAGGACCTGTACGACGAAGAGCATCCCTGCCCCAACGAGCTGTTCGAATTCGACAAGGAAAAGGCCCGCAAGCTGCTGGCCGAGGCCGGGTGGAGGGTGAACCCGAAAACGGGCAGGCTGGAAAAGGACGGCAAGCCCTTCGTGTTCCGTTTCCTCACCCGGGACGCATCCACGGACAAATTCCTCTCCATCTTCATGGAGGACCTGAAGGACGTGGGCATAAGCCTCGTCATCGACCGCAAGGACTGGGCAGCCTGGATCAAGGACATGGACGACTTCAGCTTCGACATGACCTGGGCGGCCTGGGGCGCGGGCCTGTTCAAGGACCCGGAACCCATGTGGTCCTCGGCCGAGGCGGACAGGAAGGGCGGCAACAATTACTGCGGTTTCAAGAACCAGCGGGTGGACAACCTGATCGAACGGCAGAAGAGCATTTTCGACATCGAAACGCGCAACAACATCGTGCGTGAGGTGGACCAGATCGTTTACGCCGATGTTCCCTACATTCTTTTGTGGAACATCGACTATGTCCGCCTGCTGTACTGGAACAGGTTCGGCATGCCCCCCTGGGTGCTCTCGAAATACGGCAGGGAGGAATCCGCCCAGGCCCTGTGGTGGTACGACGAGGAACAGGCCGCGGATCTGGCCGACGCCATGGCGGACGGCGAGCCCCTGCCGCCCAGGCCGCCGGCGGTGGTGTTCGACCAGGTGTACTCACCGGTGAGGTAGGCGAAAGGGAACGGACCCGGGCTTTGATTCGGCAAAACCGCCCGCCATCCCGGCGGAAGAGGCTGTGTTATAATGGCAAACAGGGCGTTGCGCCTCCGCTCCTGGGATCAGTCAAGAGAACCGAGTGTCTTCCGACGAGGCTGAGTAGATTCGGAATACCGCTTAAAGAGAACGCGGCAAAACCACTCTTCATCCCCGCGAAAGCGGGAACCCAGGTGCACGCAAGCTATTGAAAAGACATGGGTCCCCGCTTTCGCGGGGATGACGAATGTTGCTTTCCTGGCCTTTGCAACGAGGAGGCACAACTCACTACCGAGGCGCTCGTAATCACAGCCCGTCAGGCAAGGATTAGCAGCCCGTTGAAAAACTCGAGATTTGCAGCCTGTTCAAAAACGATGAGATGCAAGGCGCGCGAATTTCGAGGAATAAGGCGTACTTATGGTACGCTGCACTGACGAGAAACGAAGTGCAACGCCGCAGATCGCGTTTTTCAACAGGCTGTTAGGGACGCAGGCAAACGACAAGGCATCATGGTAGACATATTCAGATACGTGGCGCGGGGACTGATCATATTCACCATGGTTCTGTCCCTTGGAACCCTGGTGTACATGGCCATCCCCTCGTTCGCGGATAAATACGACGACAAGGCCCGGGGCACCATCCGGTACGCATGCGTGGTCGCCCTGGTTTGCGGCGTATTGATATTTGCGTTGAAGCGATTCTGATCCCGGGCCGGCGGTAACATGGTCGGAGATTCCTGTTACAAACACGCCCCCTGTTCCTGAAAGAGACGGACTGACATGGATCGGGTTGACTACTTCATTCGCAGGCTCCTTCTCGTGGTGCCCACCTTCATCGGCATCACGCTGCTGGTATTCGTCCTGGTCCAGTTCGTGCCCGGAGGCCCCATCGAGCAGGCCATCTGGTCCATGCGCGGCATGGACTCGGGCGATGCGCCCCCGACAGAGGGCGCCCAGGGAGCCATCTCGCCGCAGCAGCGAAAGGCCCTGGAGGAACACTTCGGGTTCGACCAGCCCATCTACGCGCGCTACTGGAACTGGCTGGTGACAAACCGCCTGGGCATGGCCCAGGAGTCCTACGCCTTTCCCAACAAGACCGCGTGGCAGCTGATCAAGGAACGATTCCCCGTATCTCTCATATTCGGCATCGCCGGCTTCATCCTGTCCTATCTCGTGTGCATACCCCTGGGCATCGCCAAGGCGTTGCGGCACGGCACCACCTTCGACCTCGGGTCCAGCATCGTCGTGTTCGTGGGCTACGCCATCCCGCCGTTCGCCGCGGGCATGGTGCTCAAGATGCTGTTCTCCGGCACCGTGGAGGGCTTGTGGGACATCTTCCCGGCCACCGGTTTCCACTCCCTGCACTTCGAGGCCCTGTCCTTCTGGGGCAAGGTCAAGGACATCTTCATGCACATGTTTTTGCCGGTGCTGTGCTATGTCATCGGCAACTTCGCGGTGCTGACCCTGCTCATGAAGAACTCGCTGCTGGAACAGGTGGGCAGGGATTACGTGCGCACCGTCCTGGCCAAGGGCGGCACCGAGGGCCGGGCCATCTGGGGCCACGCGTTCAGGAATTCCCTGATACCGATAGCCACGGGCTTCGGCGGCATCCTCATGGTGATGTTCGCCGGATCCGTGATCATCGAGCAGGTTTTCGAGATACCGGGCATGGGCAGGCTGTCGCTTGAGGCCATCGTGGGCCGCGACTACCCGGTGTTCATGGGCATTCTGGCGATCACGTCCATCCTGGGTCTTCTGGGCAACATCCTGTCGGACCTTTGCTATGTATTGATTGATCCCAGGATTCATTTTGCATCATAGCAGCCTGTCCAAAAACGCGATCCGCGCAGTGCGCGCCAACGCTCTTTATAGACTTGGAGAAGTAGCTTCGTCATCTCCGAGAAAACGGGGACCCATTTGTTTTTAATAACCTGAGTGCACCCCGATCCCCGCTTTCGCGGGGATGACGAGCGGTTTTTCCGCAACCTGAGTGCACCCCG
>JBKHBM010000020.1:0-47640 GCA_046542385.1 Desulfatibacillaceae bacterium
GTTGACGAGAAATGAAGCGCAACGCCGCAGATCGCGTTTTTCAACAGGCTGTTAACAGTCTGCCGTGAGCGAAACCATGTTTAAGCCGCGAAGCATCGCAGGAACCAATCTTGTGTGGAATCTGATGATCCTGCTCCTTCTTGCCCTGCTTTTCGCGGGCCTCTGGGCCCTGGAGGAGTACTGGCAGGTGGGCAGGGAAAAGCAGCGCCTGGAAGCCGGGTTCATGAAGTCCGAGAAGCAGAGGCTCCGGGATCAGGTCGACCAGGTCATCGACTTCATGGGCTACATGCAGGCCCAGACGGAGATCAGGGTGCGGGCGCTCATAAGGGAGCGGGTTCTGGAGGGGCATGCACTGGCCACGCACCTGTACACGGAGTACGGTCCGCACCTTCCTGAGAACGAAGTCCGCAGCCTCATTCGCGAGGCCTTGCGGTCCATTCGCTTCGAGGACGGCCGGGGGTATTATTTCGCCGTCACCATGGAAGGGGAAAGCGATCTTCTGGCCGGCCTGCCCCAGTTGGAACGACTCAACATGATGGATGTCCGGGACGCCCGGGGCAAGTACATCATACGGCGCATGCTGGACGTTGTGAATGAAAACGGCCAGGGATACGTGGACTACTACTGGCCCAAGCCGACGGAGCCGGGCCGGGATTTTCCCAAGGTGTCCTACGTCAAGGAGTTCGAGCCGCTCGGCTGGATCATAGGGGTGGGCGAATACCTGGACAACGTGGAGCAGGCCATCCGGGAGGAAGTCCTCAACCGCATAGGAAAGATCCGTTTCGGGGAAAACGGTTACGTTTTCGTACTGGATCATACCGGGACCTTTGTCAGCCACATCGACCCTGATTTCAACAAACAGAACTACCTGGACCACGAGGACCGGGGCGGGATCCCCGTGGTGCGTGAACTGCTGGGCGCCCAACAAAATCCCGAAGGCGTTTTCGTCCGTTACAGTTGGGAGAAGCCGGGAAACGGGCGCCAGGTCCCCAAACTCAGTTACGCGAGGGAATTCACCGACTGGAACTGGGTGGTGGGCGCGGGCGTGTACCTCGAGGACATGGAGAAACTGCTCGCCGTTCGGGAACAGGAATTCCGGGATCGCGTGGGCAGACAGTTCGTGCTCATAGGCCTGGCCTTCGCCCTGAGCATGGGCGTGGCGTTTCTGGGGGCCATGCTGTACGCCCGCCGCATGGGGCGGGCCACCCGGGCGTTCACCAATTTCTTTGAACAGAGTGCCGACTCGTACCGGTACATCGACGAGCAGAACCTGGAGTATTCCGAATTCCGAACCATGGCCCGTTTCGCGAATGAGATGGCGGACAAACGGCGGAAGGCCGAGTCCGAGTTGAAGAGGCAGACAGCGACGCTGCGGGGAATTCTGCGTGCCGCGCCGGTCGGCATAGGCCTTTTGGACGGACGGGAGATTTCCTGGGCCAACGAGCGGCTTGCCGGAATGCTGGGCCGCGGGAAAACCAGTCTCACAGGCGCGGACGTGAGTACATTGTACGCCTCTTTCGAGGAGTATGAAAGGGCTACCGGGCAGTTGAACCGGGGTCTGGAAACCTCGGGCGTGGGTTCCGCTGAGGCCAGGTGGGCCAGGGCCGACAAAAGCGTGATCGACGTCATGGTCCGGGCCACGCCCATGGACGCGTCCGGGGACGGGGAGGGCGTCATCTTCATGGCCCTGGACATCACCGATTACAAGCGGTCCATCTCGGAAAAGGAGCGTCTGGCCGCCATCGTGGCCGCCACCAGCGACCTGGTCGCCGTGGGCGACCCCTCCGGCGCCATCCGTTACATGAACGCGGCGGGACGGGCCATGCTGGGCTGGGAGGACCGGGTTCTGGACGGAACGGTGTCCGCCGCGGAGATTCATACCGAAAAGGCGCTGGGGAAACTGACGGAAGTGGCCCTTCCCTCGGCGGCCGAGCTGGGAGTCTGGAGGGGCGGCTCGAAGGTCCTTGCGGCGGACGGTACGCACATTCCGGTGTCACAGGTGATCATGGCCCACTATTCCAGGAACGGCGAGGTGGAGTATTATTCCACCATCATGCGGGACGTCACCGAGCAGAAGCGGGCCGAGGAGGCCCTCAGGGCCAGCGAAAGGAAGTTTCACGCCATATTCGACCAGACCTTCCAGTACATGGCCCTGCTGGACGTTGACGGAAGGATCATCGACGCCAATAACCGGACCCTGGAGTCCTGCAATGCGGAAATCGGGGACGTACGTGGATCGCGATTCTGGGACGCTCCATGCTGGAACCATTCGGAAACCAGCCGCAAGCTGGTGCGGGAGTGCGTGCACCGGGCCGCCGCCGGCGCCCTGGTGCGGCGGGAAACCACCCACATGCACCACGACGGCTCCATCAACATCCTGGACCTTTCCATGAATCCGGTGCGTGACGAAGCCGGCGAGACAGTCTTCCTCATTTATGAAGGCCGCGACATCACGGACCTCAAGCGTACCGAAAAGGAGCTGGAGGCCTATCGGGATCGGCTGGACGCGGTGCTCAAGGCCGTCCCGGTCCCTCTGTACGCCAAGGACGGGGAGGGCAGGTTCGTCTTGTACAACTTCGCGTTCATGGGCTTCTACGGGGTCGGCGCCGAGGACCTCATCGGCAGAACGCCCGGGGAGGACGTACGGGTTGCCGGATTCGCCGAGGAGCATGCCAAGGACCTGGACCTCATGGCCAACGACGGGGCCACCATTTTCCGCGGCACCTTGAAAAACGCCTACGGTGACTTGCGCGAGGTGGAGTTCACCAAGGCGTGCTTCCATGATTCCCGGGGCGGTGTGGCCGGAATGGTGGGCACCATGGTGGATTTTACCGACATGCGTCGCGCCCAGCAGAAACTGGAGGAGAGCGAACGCAGGTACAGGGTAGTGTTCGAGGCGGCGGGTGACGCCATCTTCCTTCTCTCCGGAGACCGGCTGGAGGACTGCAACACCAAGGCCCTGGAGATGTTCATGGCCACCAGGGAGGAGATGTCCGGGGCCACCCTGGAGAGCCTGTCTCCGGATCTGCAACCGGACGGGAAACGGTCCGCGCGCGAGGTCCGGGCTTATCTCAGGGAGGCCCGCATCGGCAAAACCGTCTCCTACGTGTGGCGCCACCGACGTCTCAACAACGAGTTGTTCGACGCGGAAATCACGCTGAACAGCCTTGAGATCGCGGGAACCAAACACGTCATGGCCATCGTCCGGGACATTACCGAACGACTGGAGGCCGAAGCCGCGCTCAGAAAGAGCGAGGCCCTGCTGGTCCAGGCGCAAACCCTGGCCAACATAGGCAATTTCAGTTGGGATCCCCAAAAACGCCGGCTTTACTGGTCCAGGCAATTGTACACGATTTACGGCCTGGACCCCGGGGCTCCGCCCCCCGTGGGGGAACGGCACAAGTCCCTGGTGCTTCCCGGCGACTGGGAAAAGCTGCGGAGCATAGGCCAAAGGGGGGGCGAAAACGCCGAACCACCCCAGATCGAGTATTCCATCAGACGACCCGACGGCGGGGTCCGGCACCTGCACTGCGTGGCGCACTGGTCCGTGGACGAATCCGGACGCGCCACCATCCTCACCGGCACCATCCAGGACATAACGGAACGCAGACGAGCCGAGGCAGCCCTCAGGGAGAGCGAGGAGAAGTACCGGGAACTGGTGGAGAACGCCAACAGCATCATCCTCCGCCTGGACGCGGCGGGCAACGTGGTCTTCTTCAATGAATACGCCCAGGACTTCTTCGATTACGACGAAACGGACGTGCTTGGCGGAAATGTTTTCGGCACCCTGGTGCCGGACGAGGAGCGGTCCTCCGGCTTTCATGGCATGATCCGGGAGGTGGTGGACGACCCGGACCGGTTTGTTTCCGGGGAGCACGCCGTCTTCCGCCGCAACGGGGAAAAGGCCTGGGTGAACTGGTCGGCCCGGGCGGTTCGCAACGAGGAGGGCGACACCCACGAGATACTGTGCGTTGGCAACGACGTCACCGAGCGCAGGCTGGCCCGGTTTGAACTGGAAGCCAGGATGGAGAGGGTGCGCCGCCAGCAGGAGGCCATCGTGGGCATACTGTCCCACGAGGCGCTTGCCCACGGAGATGTCCGGAGCTCGTTGGATTTCATCACCGAGCAGGCGGCGGCGGCAATGGATGTCCGGCGGGTCGGTATCTGGCTCTTTTCCAACGATGGCAAACGCCTGGTCTGCACCAACCTGTATGACAGGGAAACAGGAACCCACACCGACGGGATGAGCCTGCCGGTCAGGGAGTATCCTTCCTACTTCAAGGCAGTGAGCGCCGGCCGCGCCCTGGACGCCCGCGACGCGCTGCGCGACCCCCGCACCGCTGAACTGGTCGAATCCTATTTGAAACCCCTGGGCGTCACTTCCATGCTGGACGCGGCCATCCGGGTCTCGGGGGACATCATGGGTGTGATCTGCGCCGAACACGTGGGCCCGGCCAGGGACTGGCACGACGACGAGGTCGCCTTTGCCGGGGAATTGGCCGACCAGGTGGCCCACGCCCACATCACTTCCCAGAGAAAGCACGCCGAGGACGCCCTGCAGGAGAGCGAGCATTTTTACCGCTCCCTGTTCGACCTGGGACTCATCGGTATGGCGGTGGTGGAGCCGGAGACGGGATGCTGGCTCGAGGCCAACCAGAGCCTTTGCGGCATGCTGGGAATGACACGGGAGGGGCTGTTGCGCTCACGCTGGCACGCCGTGGTCCATCCCGGAGAGTCGGGTGCTGTACGGGAAAGATACGGGAAAATGCTCGCCGGTGCGATTGACGAGTTTTCCGAGGACGCCAGGCTCGTGCGCGGGGGCGGGGCCACCATGCACGCCGTCCTCTCCATGCGCCTTCTGCGCGACGCCGAGGGCCGGCCGGAGCATGTTTTCGTCCTGGTTTCGGACATTACCGAGCGAAAGCATGCCGAAGAGGAACTGGCCAAGGCGCAGGCCCTTCTGCTGGCGGCCCTGGAGCAGACCCCGGCCGGAATCCTCATAGCCGACACCCCTGACGTCCGGGTGCGCCTGGCGAATACCGCTGCCGTGGACATCATGGGAGAATCCGGAGTCCGCCGAACGGACGTCTCCACCGGAGAGTTCTCCATGCGGTGGGACAGCTACCGCCCGGACGGGACCCCCTTCGGCCTCCATGATCTCCCCCTTTCCCGGGCCGTGTTGAAAGGGGAGACCGTGCGCAACGAGGAGGTGGTCATACGACGTCCCAATGGCGAGGAACGCTGGGTCCTGGCCAACGCCGCCCCGGTGCGGGATGAGCAGGGCGACGTGGCGGCCGGTGTCGTCGTCTTTTCGGACATCACGGAGATCAAGCGGGGAGAGGCCGAGTTGAATCGCCTGCGCAACTTTCTGTCCAACATCGTGAACTCCATGCCCTCGGTGCTGGTGGGCGTTGACCCGGAAGGCAGGGTCACCCAGTGGAACCGGGAGGCCGAACGCACCACCGGCGTGTCCGCTGAAAACGCCCGAAACAGGCCGTTCGCAACCGTGTTTCCCCGACTCTCCGGAGTCCGAAGCCTGGTTGCCCGGGCCATCGAGGAGCGCTCTCCCCAGAAGTCCGAGAAGATGCCCCTTCCCGAAAACGGGCACACCCGGTTTTCGGACATCACCGTCTACCCACTCGTGGACAACGGCATCCAGGGCGCCGTCATCCGGGTCGACGACGTCACCGAAAGGGTGCGAATCGAGGAGATGATGATCCAGTCCGAGAAGATGCTCTCCGTGGGCGGGCTGGCCGCGGGAATGGCCCACGAAATCAACAACCCCCTGGCCGGCATGCTGCAGAACGCCCAGGTGGTGATCAACAGGGTGACCAAAAACATTCCGGCAAACACGGAGGCCGCCGAAAAGGCGGGAACCACGCTGGAAAGCATAACCGACTACATGGAGCGGCGGGGCGTTTTGAAGATGCTGGCAGCCATTCGCGGTTCAGGCGAGCGGGCCTCCCGGATCGTGCAGAACATGCTGGACTTCAGCCGCAAGAGCGAGTACCGTTATGCATACTGCGAAATACAATCAGTGGTGGACAAAACGGTCGAGCTTGCCGCGAACGATTACGACCTCAAGAAGAAATACGACTTCAAGAGGATCCGGATCGAACGGGAATACGATGCCGATCTGCCCCCCGTGCCGTGCGAGGCCACGAAGATACAGCAGGTGCTGCTGAACCTGTTCAGGAACGGCGCGGAGGCGATGTCCGGGGAACAGGACGTCGAACCGCGTTTCATCCTGCGCGCCACGCGGGAGGAGAACTTCGTACGCCTGGAGGTGGAGGACAACGGCCCGGGCATGCCGGAGGAGGTGCGAAAGCGTGCGTTCGAGCCGTTTTTCACCACCAAGGGAGTGGGCGCCGGAACCGGCCTGGGCCTTTCCGTCTCCTACTTCATCATCACCGAAAACCATCGGGGAACCCTCCACGTCGAGTCGTCCGGGGACAGGGGTACCCGATTCGTCATCCGCCTGCCCCTGGAGGAAAAGGAGAACCAGCCATGAGCAGGGAGTTGAGGGTACTGATCGTGGACGATGAAACCGCCGTGCAGGAAAGCCTTCGGGACTATTTCGAGGACGAGAATGTGGTGGTTTTCGTCACCCATACCGCGGAAAGGGGCCTGGAATTTCTAAACAACGAGTCCGTGGACGTCGCGGTGGTCGACATGCGCCTTCCGGGCATGGACGGTCAGGCCTTCATACTGGAGGCGGCCGAAAAACACCGGGACCTGGCCTTCGTGATTTACACCGGTTCGACGGATTACGTCCTGCCCGAAAGCCTGGAAAAGCTGGGCATGAGGCCCGAGGATGTCTTCCGGAAACCGGTTTGGGACCTGGATCTGCTTCTGACGGCCGTGAGAGAGGCGGCCGAAAGGAGGAGCGGCGAGCATGAATGACAGACCGGCCACCATACTGGTCATCGACGATGATGAATTCGTGCGGCAGAGTTTTACCGCGTGCCTGGAGGACGCGGGTTACACCGTGGTCGAGGCGGAAAACGGCCTTACGGGCATGCACAGGTTCCGTGAGGCGCGGCCGGACCTTGTCATGGTGGACCTTCGCATGCCCGTGATGGGCGGATACGAGGTCATCGAAAAGCTCCAGGAGGAAAGCCCCAACATGCCGCTCATCGTCGTGTCGGGAGCCGGAGTCCTGTCCGACGTGGTGGAAGCCATCCGGAAAGGAGCCTGGGACTACATGGTCAAGCCGGTTTCCGACATGGACGCGTTGCTCCACTGCGTTCGCCGGAATCTGGAGCGGGCGGACCTTTTGCAGCAGAGGGAAGCCTACCAGGAACACCTCGAACGGGAGGTGGAAAACCGGACTCGGGAGCTGGCCGAGGTGAACCGGCGGCTGGAGGCCACCAACGAACGATTGCGCGGGATCGTGGAGAGCACTCTCATGCTGTCCACGTTAAAGGGATTCCACCGGCTTTGCGCCAAACTCCTCGAAGAGTTCGGCAGGCTCATGGGAGCGGACGGCGCGAGCCTGTACCTGGTGGAGAAAAACCGCCTCAACCTGGCATGCAGCCTGGATCCGGGGCATGCTCCCTGCCGTCTCGGCATCCCCGTGCGCGAGAAAACCCTGTTCCACCACGTACTGTCCGCGGGAAAGCCCCTGCTCGCCGACGAGGTCAGTCCGAAACGGGGGTTCACCCCCAGCGGATGGGACGGGTACAGGGGCCGCTCCGCCCTGGTGTTTCCCCTGCTGGACAGGGGCCGGTCCACTGTCGGCCTGGTTTCCCTGCACAACAAGCGAAACGGGGAATTCACCGAACTGGACAGGGAAATGGGATCCGTCCTGGCCTCCTATGCAAGCGAGGCGCTCAGGGCGGCCAAATCAGCGGACGATCTGCGCGCCAGCGAGGAAAAATACCGCGACCTGGTGAACAACCTGACGGACGTCATCTTCACCATGAACGAGAAAGGCGAGCTTCTGTATGTAAGCCCCGCCGTAACCACGCTGCTGGGTTACCTCCCGGAAGAGGTCATCGGCGCCCCCTTCCTCGACTTCGTTTACGAGGAGGATGTGCCCCGCGTTCTGGACCGTTTTCGGGAGATTCTGGACAACAGTCCGTTCTTCCCTTCCGAATACAGGGTCCTTGCGAGTGACGGCACCGTCCGATGGGTCCGTTCGGCCACCCGGCCCAAGTTGTATGAGGACGGGCGCAGGGAATTCCAGGGTCTGTTGTCGGACATCACGGAACTCAAGCGCCGCCGCGAGGAGCAGGATCAGCTGGAGGTTCAGCTCAGGCAGGCCCAGAAGATGGAAGCCATCGGCACCCTGGCCGGAGGCATCGCCCACGACTTCAACAACATCCTGACACCCATCATCGTGTTCACCGAGATGTCCAGGCAACTGGTGGTCAAGGACAGCCCGGCCGAAAAACAACTCAACGAGGTGCTGGTCGCGGCAAAGCGCGCCAAGGAACTGGTCAGCCAGATACTGACCTTCTCCAGGCAGACCGAGGCGGAAAAACGTCCGGTCCACGCCGAGGTCATCCTGCGGGAGGCCATGAAACTGTTGCGCTCCAGTATCCCTTCTTCCATCCGCTTCGACCAGCACATCGCCGCCGAATGTCCGCCGGTGCTGGGCGACCCCACGCAGATTCACCAGGTGCTGATGAACCTGTGCACCAACGCGTACCATGCCATGGCCGAGAGCGGGGGGATCATGCGCGTGGAATATGGGGAGATGGAGGTTCCGGAGCACGCCCCGAAACCCGGCCTGGCCCCCGGAAAATATGCCCGGCTTGCAGTGTCTGACACCGGGAAGGGGATGGACGTGGCAACGTTGGAGAAGATATTCGAGCCCTATTTCACCACCAAGGAGCAGGACAAGGGCACCGGCCTCGGCCTGGCCGTGGTCCACGGCATCGTCGCCGGCATGGGCGGGGAGATATTTGTTACCAGCAGTCCCGGGGAGGGCACGCTCTTCGAGGTTGTGATCCCGGTGATCGAACCGCCCCCGGACACGAAATCCGCCATGGACGGCGAACAGCTACCCACCGGAACGGAGCGTATCCTGTTCGTGGACGACGAGCCCACCATCGCCAGCATGGGCAAGCCGATGCTGGAGCATCTGGGATACTCCGCCGTGGTGGAAAACGACAGCCGGAGGGCCCTGGACCTGATCCGCGACGACCCTGGGGCCTTTGACCTGGTGCTGTCCGACGTGACCATGCCGCACATGAACGGCGACACCCTGGCCAAACGGATACTGGAGATACGTCCGGACATGCCCGTGGTGCTCTGCACCGGGTTTTCCGGGGTCTTCGACGGCGAAAGGGCGGAGGAGATCGGCGTCGCCGGATTCATCTACAAGCCGCTGGTCCTGGAACAGGTCGCGGAAACCGTGCGCAAGGTGCTGGATGAGGCGGCGTCCCGCGGGCGGACGCGCCAGTGAGCGAGATGCGCGGCGCCCACCCGACCCCCGCCCCCCCTGCGCCCGCCGTCCGCTACAGCAGTTTCAACGCCTCGGTGGCCGCGTCCACCGTGGACTTGACGTCCTCCCGGGTGTGCGCCGCGGACATGAATACCGCCTCGAACTGGGAAGGAGGCAGGTAGTGGCCGCGATTGGCCATGGCCTGCCACCATCTGCCGAATTTCTCCGTGTCGCTGGTTTTGGCGTCCTCGAAGTTTTTGACCGGCCCGTCGGTGAAGAACAGTGTCATCATGGAGCCCACCCGGTTGATGCAGGCCTTTAGCCCCGCGGCCCCGGCCGCGGCCAGGAGCCCGTTTTCCAGCGCCGCGGAAAGGTCTTCCAATTCCTCGTACACGCCCGGTTGCTGCAATGCGCGAAGCGTGGCGATTCCGGCGGCCATGGCCAGCGGGTTGCCGGAAAGGGTCCCGGCCTGGTACACGTTGCCGGCGGGAGCCACGTGCTCCATGAGATCCCGCCTGCCGCCGTACGCACCCACGGGAAGGCCGCCGCCTATGATCTTGCCCAGACACGTGAGGTCCGGCCTCACATCGAATCTCTCCTGGGCGCAGCCGTACGCCACGCGAAATCCGGTCATCACCTCGTCGAAAATCAACAGCGCGCCATGCTCTTCCGTGATTTTGCGCAGGCCCTCCAGAAAGCCCGGCTCCGGCGGCACCACGCCCATGTTTCCGCCCACGGGCTCCAGGATCACGCAGGCGATCTCGCCGCCCCTTTGCCTGAAGACATTTTCCACGGATTCAAGATCATTGTACGGCAGGGACAGGGTCATCTCCGCCGTGGCCCTGGGGATGCCCGGGCTGCCCGGAATGCCCAGAGTGGCAACGCCGGAACCCGCCGCAACCAGGAGACTGTCAGCGTGTCCGTGATAGCACCCGTCGAACTTCACCACCATGTCCCGGCCCGTGGCGCCACGGGCCACCCGCACCGCGCTCATGGTCGCCTCCGTGCCGGAATTCACCATGCGAACCATTTCCACGGACGACACGGCTTCGCACACCAGTTCGGCCAGGTCGATCTCCAGTTCCGTGGGGGTCCCAAAGCTCGAACCCCCGGCCAGCGCAATCTCCACGGCCTGGACCACTTCCGGGTGGCGGTGCCCCAGGATCAGGGGGCCCCAGGACCCCACGTAGTCGATGAATTCATCGCCGGACGTACAGGTCATCTTCGACCCTTGGCCGCTTTTCATGAAAACCGGCGTGGCGCCAACGGAGGAACAGGCCCGTACGGGACTGTTCACGCCGCCGGGAATCAGCTTTTTGGCCTTCATAAATAGTTCCTTGGAATGTTCGCATCTCATGGCGCATCCTTTCAGACCGATTTTTTGGGGTAGTGCTTTGACATCGGCATGGAAAAACAATACAAAGCCGGAAAAAGGTACAGGACACCCCGCAAAAGGTCAAGGGCGGGCCGAAAACGCCCGGCCTGCAAAGGATTCGGGTTACCCGCGGCCACAAATGAAACACCTCTGATCAAGGCCTGAATCCGTGAGCGGTCTCAGGTGGTGCGGATGCAGGGAAGAGACCTGCCGGCTGTACCAAAGTACGCGGACCGGGCTCTGACGCGGCAGACGCGCCGCATGAGGCCGCCCCGCAAGGGCGAAAAATCCTTTCACCCACCGGGTGAAACGAAGATTTGTTCAAGAAGACGCAAAAAGTCCGATTTACAGGGTTCTTGCAAGTTTTCAATATTTTCGTCACGGATTCAGGCAAGGTACAGGATCATCATGGCAGGCAACCAAAAGGCGGAAAAGCTCAACAGGTTTCTCGTTTACGTTCTGTCCCGGAGACCGGACGAATTCGGCCTGGTGCCGGATTCCGAGGGATGGGTGAAAATCAGGGAACTGCTCCAGGCCCTGTCCGAGGAGGAGGGCTGGCGCCATGTGCGCAGGGCCAGTCTCAGGGAGGCCCTGCTGGTCACGGACCGGCCCCTCTTCGAGATGGACGAGGAACGTATCCGCGCCAGGGAGTGGGATGGCGCGTTCAAGCGAGGCCCCGCCCAGGATCCGCCCACTCTGCTGTACGCCACCGTCCGCAAGAAGGGCTATCCCGTGGCCCTGGAACGGGGCGTGAAGCCGACCCGGCATCCCTTCGTGATTCTGGCGGCGGACAGGGCGATGGCCGAGCGCGTCGGACGCAGGCGGGACGCGAACCCCGTTGTGCTGACGGTGAATACGACCCAGGCCGCGGACCTTGGCGTGGAGTTCGAGTACGCGGGCGAATGCCTGTACACGGCCACCCATATCCCGGTGGGATGCTTTACCGGACCGGCCCCGCCCAGGGAGCGGCCCGAAGCGAAAAAGCCTGGAAAGTCCGAACCTCCGAAGGAGGAACCCATGTGGGGCGGCTTCACCGTGGACATGGACTCCCTCGGCCAGGAAAGGGGCCGGGGCAAACCCGGGCCGGACAAAAAGGGCAAGCAGAAAAAGGGGTGGAAGGAAAAAGCCAGGAAGGAACGCAGGAAAAAAGGGCCTGAGGAGTTTTGACTCCGGCGGGGCGCCGGTCTTGCTCCGTTGTCCCGTTGGAGTCCGCGATGAACATCAGGGAAACACCCCGGGCCGGCCATGCCCGCCGGATACGGCGTCCGCCCGTTTCCGGACATGCCGTTGATTCGGGACAAAGACCCGGGACACGGTCATTCTTCCACGCTGGCCATGGCCTCACGCACGGCGTGGGCCAAATCGTCGGACTTGACGGGTTTGTCCAGGACCGTGTGTACTCCGGCGGCCCTGGCCGCTTCCCTGTCCAGGTCCTTGCCGAAACCGGTGAGCAGGACCATGGGCAGGCCAGGGCGGATTCCTTGCGCCTCGGCCCCCAGGTCCAGTCCGGTCATGTGGGGCATGGTCTGGTCGGTGACCAGGCAGTCGAACAACATGGGCTGCTTTTCCAGTAAGGCCAGCGCATGACGGGGGTCGTGGCAGCAGGTCACGGTGTACCCCTGGATTTCCAGGAGCTGCCGGTTGGATTTGACCAGCTGGGGTTCGTCGTCCACCAGAAGCAGGTGCCCGGAGCCTTTGGGCAGGGGCCTCTTCCTGTCCTCCACGACGACCGGGGTCTCCTCGGTCGCCGGAAAGTAGGCGCGAACCGTGGTGCCCTTACCGGGTGCGCTGTCCAGGAGGATGCCGCCGCAGTGATTCACCACGATGCCGTGCACCACGGACAGCCCCAGGCCGCTGCCCGAGCCGGCCGGCTTCGTTGTGAAGTAGGGGTCGAACACCCGGTGCAGGTGCTGCTCCTCGATGCCCCGGCCGTTGTCCCGCACAGTGAGGCAGAGGTAGCGCCCGGAGGCCACCTTTCCGCCGACAACGGCCAGTTCCCCGAAAAGGGTCTCCTCGTGCACGGT
Source organism: Desulfatibacillaceae bacterium (assembly GCA_046542385.1). Classification (GTDB taxonomy): domain Bacteria; phylum Desulfobacterota; class Desulfobacteria; order Desulfobacterales; family Desulfatibacillaceae; genus JBKHBM01. The sequence continues at coordinate 12,791 of JBKHBM010000020.1, forward strand.
CACTTGGATGACGCCGGGAGCGCTGCCAACGGCGTACCGGGCGTTGGTACACAGGTTGATGAGCACCTGGTGGATCTGGGTCGCGTCGGCCATGATGAAGGATTCGCATTTCAGATCGGAGGCGAGCTCCACCGTGGACGGCATGGCGGCGCGCAGCAGGGACAGGCCCTCGCGTACGATGAGGTCCAGGCGTACCGGACGGGTCCTGCCGTCGGACTGGCGGCTGAAGGCCAGGATCTGGCGGATGAGTTGCCGCGCCCGGTTCGAGGCGATCCTGACTTCATCCAGGCTGTCCCGTACCTTCCGGGGATCGTCGGCAAAGTGGTAGGCAAGTTCGGTATGTCCCAGGATGGCGCCGAGGATGTTGTTGAAATCATGGGCCACGCCGCCGGCCAGAGTGCCCATGGCCTCCAGCTTCCGGGCCTGGCGCAGCTGCTGCTCCAGCCGTCTATTCTCCTCCTCCCGCCATTTCCTTTCCGTGATGTCCGTGATCACGCATTTGGACTTCACGGGCACCCCGCCCTCGTGGATCAGGTACACCCTCACGTCTGCCCAGCGTTCCTCGCCGCTCTTGGCGCGTACAAGGTACTCCACGTGCAGGGGGACCCAGTCCCCTTCCATGGTGCTGGACATGCGGTGGTGGTGCTCCTCCAGCTGTTCGGCGCGGATGATGAAGTCCGACACCGTCATACCCAGAAGCTCCTCCTCCGTGTAGCCGGACATTTTGCACATCAGTTCGTTGACCTGCAAAAATTTGCCGTCCCGGAGGTCGTGCACGGCAATGCCCACCGGCGCCTTTTCCACCAGGTCGTCGTAACGGCTTTCCGTTTCCTTGAGGGCTCTGAGCAGGTAACGGTAGTGGGACATGTCCCGGAGGACCAGGGCCACGCCACCGTCCGGGGCGGGGCTGGAAAGGACCAGCCCTTCGTGCAGCCTGGATTCACCGGCGGGGGTATACAGCGTGAAATGACGGCACGGGCCGTTTTCTCCGCCCAGGGCGCCTTCCAGGTCCTTTTCCAGCAGCACCCGGTCCGCCGTGTCCATGTCCAGGGCGGCGAGGAGTTTCCTGCCCATGACCTCCCGCCGGGTTTTCCCCAGATACTCCTGGAGCGATCCCCTGGCGGCGCGGACCACCAGACGGTCGTCCGTGAACAGAACCAGGTACAGATCGGCGGGACGGCCTCCTCCATGAGGGGAGCTTTCCTCCAGCTGGCTGCGTTCCAGGCGCAATGCGGCGTCGGCCAGGCGCCTTTGGGCCAGAACCTCCTCCCGAAGTTCCTCCAGTTCCGACAGAAGTTGTTCCCGTGTCTTGTCCCGGTCCCTTGCCTGTCCCCGTTCGGGAACGTCCTCCCTGTAAGACATGGTGATTCATCCCCCGGCATGGTGATTCAGAGACCGCGCACGATATGGCTCCCGGCAGGGTTGCGGCCCCGAAGGGACAATTTACCGCAAACACGGACGGGGATTCAAGCAAAGGAACAACCAGACCGTATATTTTTCATCCCGGGACGCCCAACGCGATCCGGGTCGGCGCCCGGATCAGGGCCTCCGGTAGAAACCGTCCTCCAGGACTATCGTTTTCTCGTCCAGCAGTTTTTCAAGGTGCTTGCCGATCATGGCCCGTTCCGTGAACCGGAAGAAGCTCAGCGGCTCCCTGGCCTTGCGGTACACGATCCATTGCCCGATGACGTCGTCCAGGGTGCGGGGTTCGGACAGATAGTCCAGGAGCTTTTGCTCCCGCTGGTCTATCACGGCAAGATACTCGTCCCACAAGGGGCCCGGGTCCTCCTCGAAAACCCCGTCCCCGTGGCAGGATATCCAGACGTTCGCCGGGATTTCCCGCAGCCGGTTCACGGACTCCACGGTCTTCGTGATGCTGGAGCCGGGGTCGCCGTACCACGGGCCGAATTTCGTAAGGTCGTAATCTCCGAGGAACAGAACGCCCTGCTCGCGGAAGAAGATGGACAGGTGGCCCGGGGTGTGGCCGGGAGTGTGCAGGACTTCGGCGGTGGTGTCTCCCATGGGGATCACCTCGCCTCCTTGCAGGGGTCGGTCCGGCTTCCTCGGGCGGTAGTGGAAATGGCCGAACAGTTCGGGTTTCCACATCTCCCGCAATTCGTCGTCGCCGGGCTGGTCCATGCCGTACCAGTCCAGGAAGATCTCGATGTCCGAAAGGGGAAGCGCGTCGTTTTCGTGAATCCACAACTCCCGGTCCTCGAACAGGTCCAGGTGGGTCATGTGGTCTTCATGCCAGTGGGACAGCCACACCATGTTCACCGCGCCGGAATCCGCCAGCTCCGCCAGGCGGTCCCGGTCCGACGCCGGGTCGATGAGTACGCCCGCGTCCTCGACTAGCAGGCTGTGGGCTTCCGGGTATTTGCCGCGGTTTTTGCCGGGCAGAAAACGTATTGGGCCGAAGGCTTTCTCCTCCATGGGCGCTCCTTGTCCAGGGGGTTAGGAGTTTGTTGATTCAATTTACTGGTGGAAAAGGGTAGAGTAAAACCCGGGTCGGCACAACCCCCGTTCCGGGGATTACGACAGGAGGCTCAGCCACGCGGTGTAGGTGAGGGCGGAGAGCAGGGTGTTCACGGACACCGCCGCGGAGGCCATCTGCGGGCTGCCTCCCAGTTCCCGGGACATGACGTAGGTGATGGTGGCGGTGGGCGCGGCCAAAAGGATCAGGCCGGGCAGGTATTCCGTTGGCGGCAGTCCGGCCAGGGTGTACAGGAGAAGGCCCAGGCCCGGCACCAGGACCATTTTCACCGCTCCGGCAACCAGCACCGGGGCAAGGTGCTCCCGGATGAGGGAAAAGTCCAGGCTCGCGCCAATGACCAGCAGGGCCAGGGGCAGAGCCATGCTGGCCACGATGTCCAGGGTGCGTTCGGCAATGACGGGCAGGTCCGGGCCGGACAGGCCGAAGCCCACTCCCAGGACAACTCCGATGATGACGGGGTTTGCCGCTATCTTTTTTGCGAAAAAGGCGAATCTGCCGCCTCTTTTCCGCACGCCGGAAAACCCCTCCAAAATCCCCACGGACAACAGGTTCTGCAAAAGCATGAGAAAGGCGGCGAGGATGCTGGCCCGGGTGAGGCCCGCGTCGCCCATGTAGTAGAATGCCACGGCAAGCCCCACGTAGCCGAGGTTGCCGTGAAAGGATGCCTGGCAGAAGGTGCCCCGCCGGGCTCCCCGGACCTTCATGGCCCTGACCAGGGCGAACGCGGCCGCGGCACCGGCCACCACGGCCGCCAGGGTGCAGGCCACCAGCATCGGCAGTTGTGCGCCTCCGAAGGGGGCCCGGCTCACCTTGAGGAATATCATGGCCGGGATGGCGACGGTGAACACCATCCGGTTGAGGGGCCCGGCGACCGACTGGGGCAGTACGCCCCGCCTTGCCAGGACCCAGCCCAGCAGGATGACCAGAAACACCGGGATTATGGTCTGGGCTATGCGTTCCATGGCAGGACCCGAATCCGGGCTACCTCAAATGGCCGCAGATATGCCCCAACTCGGGCAGGAGAATCTCCCCGACGGCAAGCCTGCAGGCGCGGGGGCTGCCCGGCATGCAGGCGACGAACACGCCGTCGATCACGCCGGCCGCGGCCCTGGACAACAGCGCCGCCGTGTCCACCTTGTCGAAGCTCAACAGGGAGAAGATATGGGCGAAGGCCGGCATCTCCTTGTCGAAAAGGGGTTGCACCGCCTCGATGGTGACGTCACGCGGCGTGATGCCGGTGCCGCCGTTGATGAGAACGGCATGGGGCCTTTTCGAGGCCAGGATCTCCCTGAGCGACGTGGTGATGGCGTACACGTCGTCCGCCACCACCTGCCTGGAAACGACCTCGTGGCCCTCGGCCCGAACGTGCTTTTCGATCCAGATTCCGCTTTCATCGTCAGTTTGCCCCCGCGTGGAGGAAACCGTGATGACGGCCACGGACACCCGTTTTCTGCCGTGTTTCCTGTGCTCGTGAACACCCACGGGAGCGTGCCTTTCCGGATGGGAAAACTATTTCCCTTCCTCTTCTGCCCCGGCGCTTTCCTCCGAGTCTGTTCCCACCTCGTCCAGTTCGTCCGCATCCTCGTCCAGGAGGTCGTCCTCTTCGTCCGTATCCTCTTCCTCTTCCTCCTCCTCGACCTGGGCTTCCGGAGGGGCGACGTCGATTTCCTCGACAACGGCCTCGTCCTCGTCGCCGGCATCGTCGCCATAGAGCTTCATCACCGCTTCAGCCATGGGCACGGCCACGGTTCCCGGAGGGTACATCCTGTCCGTCCTGATGGCGGAAACCAGGGCGGACAGCCCGTCGGACATGGCCGCCGTGATGTCCTCGGCCGGAATGTGGCCCGCGCCCGTGAATTCGAGCTGGTCGTCGTTCCTTTTGGCGAACTCGCGGATTACCAGGACCTTTCTGGCGTCGTCGCGTTTCACCACATAGCGATACTTCATGGCGTTAACCTCTTGTCCTCGAAATAATGGATCGGTTCCGGCGCCTTTCGCGCCGTGAAAACAATATGAGTGGGCCCGCCGCCCTGTCAACCGGCTGCCTGCCGCGTGGCCCGGTTCGGATACAATTCCCGTTTCACCCTGACGGGGCCGTCGGCCGGGGGCTGGAATCCGAAGGCCAGGTTCGCGAAATGGAGGATCATCCTGAAGGTGGCGCCCCACAGAAGCTCGTCGGGTCCGTCCGGTTCCCGCACCATGTAACACGGCATGTCGAACTCGTCCACGGGGTATCGTCCCCTGTATTCGCCGGTGAGGGCGAACGTGCACGTACCGTAATTGTCGGGGTCGAACAGGTCGTCCACGTACAGCCGGAGGTTTTTCTCCACCTCTTCCGGGTTCACGCGGATTTTCGTGCCGGACCGGACCATGCCCACCATGGGGTAGATCATCCGCCTGCGCGTGTCCATGCGATAGGCGGGAAGCGCGCCCAGGAAGGCGATGCGCCAGGGGTTCACCCTGACCTCCTCATGGCACTCCCGCAGGGCCCCCGCCAGGTAGTACCGGATGCATGGCATCTGCCCTGGATAACGGGCGGAAAGCATCCGGTAGGCCGGGTTGTCCCGCATGGCCGGAATCCGCGGGATCACGTATTTCGCGAACAACCGGTCCGGCCCCGGTTCGGGATGGCCCCCTGGAAAGCACAGGTCCCCGGGCTGGGAAACGTACGCGGAGCGCTTGTTGAGGACGAAGGCGTACGGGGTGCCGCTACCGGCCGGGGCCCTTTCCAGCAGAATCAGCACGCTGTTCTCCCGCCAGCGTTCCCCCTGATCAATCCGTTCGCGCACGAACCGCTGTTTTTCCGCGTAGTCGAGCCGCGTTTTTGCCAGCGCGTTGGCTATGGTCAGCTCCATGGTCCTCCGGATACCGCCCGCTGAATGGGCCACGGGCAGTAAGAGGTATTTGGCGGCCGTTGTCAAGGGAAGATTCCGGCGGGTCGGATAGTACGCATTGCAGGGGCGCGGACATGGATCTTTCCGGCGCTTTGGAGCCGGTGGACGGAACCAACCAGGACAACATGACACTGGCCACCAACGGTGACATCCATTTTTCGGGTGGCATGTTTTGGCTGCAATCCGAGAACGTGGGCATCGTGGTGCGAAGTCCGGTAACCGGGGACGTGGACAGGGACGCGGTGGTGGACGTGGCCGACGCCATTCTGGCCGTCCAGTCCATGTCCGGGAAGGCGTCGGGAGTGCAGTCGGCCCCGGCGGACGTGAACAGGGACGGCAAGGTGGACGTGTCGGAAACCAACTTCGTGCTGCAGGTGATATCGGGTCTGCGCTCCGCCGAGTGACGGGGCCGGGCCGGTTCCGGGCCGGAGGGGCGGGGTCAGGAAAGACCCTGCCCCTTCTCCCTGGCGACCGCGACCACCCGGTCGAGTTCCCTTTCCAGCTTGTCCAGGACGTCGTCGGCGCCGTCGAGGTTTTCATCCATTCCCATGCGTTCCAGGGCCCTGGCCAGGCCGGCCAGGCGTTCGGCCCTCAGGTTGCCCGCGCCGCCCTTCATGGAGTGGGCCTCTTTCTGCACCAGGGAGGCGTTGCCCTCCCCGATGGCCCGGCGCAGGAGTCCCGTCTGAGCCGTGGCGTTTTCCAGAAATCCCAGCAGCACCTCGACGAGGAAGTTCTCGTCGCCGTCAAACTCCCTCAGCGCCCGGTCCCAGAGTATGGACGACTCATCGGCCCGTTGCGCCGAATCCGCGGACAGTGCCGGGGCGTCGGTCGCGCGCAGGCCGGCGGCCGGCAGCCATCCGTCCGGCTCGGTTACGCGATCCAGTCCGGTCCAGCGTTCCACCAGGTCCAACAGTTCCCGTTTGCCCAGGGGCTTGCCGATGTGGTCATTCATGCCGGCGTCCAGGCACTGGTCCTTTTCTCCGTGGGACACGTGGGCGGTCATGGCGATGACGGGCACGCCCGTAACCGCCTCCGGTTCTCCGGCCCGTTCGGCTTCCAGCGCACGTATTTCCCGAGTGGCTTCGTAGCCGTCCAGCACCGGCATCTGCACGTCCATGAGGACCAGGTCGTAATGCCGCGAGGCAAAGGCGTCCACCGCCTGCCTGCCGTCGTCCACGACATCCACCTGGTACCCGGCCGACGCCAGGTGCTTTTGGGCCACTCTGCGGCTGGTGGGGTAGTCCTCGGCAACCAGGATACGCAGCTTCTTCCTGTGTACCTCGGCGAGGGTGTGCCGGGTGACCAGGCCGTCCATTTCCCCCTCCCCCTCACGGGATGCCGTGATCACGCTGCGTACCGCCGTGCGAAGGTCGTCGTGACCTATGGGCTTGGGGAGGTATCCCTCGATTCCCAGGTCCCGGCACTTGCGGCCGTCGCCCGGATTGCCGTGGGTCGTCAGGAGGATGATGGGCACGTGGGGCAACTCGGGGGAGTTTCGGATGGCCTCGGCAAGCTCGAATCCCGTCATCACCGGCATATGGATGTCGCAGATCAGAAGCTCGGGCCTGGCGCCCCTGACCACCATCTCGGCGAGCATGTCCAGGGCCTCGGCTCCGGATCCCGCGCCATGGCAGATGCAGCCCCACCCGCGCATGTACTCCTCGATGGTAAGTCTGCTGGTCAGGTTGTCGTCCACGAGCAGGACCCGCAGCCCGGCGAGGTCCAGATCCTCGTCCTCCGCTCCGTCCGTCGCCTCCTTCCGCTTTTCCAGCATCACGGTGAACCAGAAGGTGCTTCCCTTGCCGGGTTCGCTCTCCACTCCGATCTCCCCGTCCATCATGCCCACGAACTCCCGGGCGATGGTGGTGCCAAGGCCCGTGCCTCCGTAACGACGGCTGGTGGAGCCGTCGGCCTGGGTAAAGCTGTCGAATATCCTCTCCTGCATCTCCGGGGCTATGCCGATGCCGGTGTCACGCACCGTGAAACGCAGCCGGACCCCGTCGTCCGTCTCCTCCCCGGGCTCCACCCGTACGGAGACCTCTCCCTTTTCCGTGAATTTAACGGCATTGCCCACAAGATTCATCAATACCTGCCGAAGCCGGCCCGGATCCCCCACGTATTTCGAGGGAATGTCCCGGGGGGTGTAGAAGACGGCCTCCAGCCCCTTGTGCCGGGCGATCAGCGAAGTGCTGGCCGCCACGTCCTCCATGAGGTAGTGCAGGTCGAACGGAATGCTTTCCAGGGCGAATCTTCCCGCCTCGATCTTGGAGTAGTCCAGGATGCCGTTGACGACCGCCAGAAGCGCCCGGGCCTCGTTGGCTATGGTGCTGATTATGTGGCGCTGGTCGTCGTCCCCGGCGGATTCGAGCCCCAGTTCCGCCATGCCGATGATCCCGTTCAGCGGAGTACGCACCTCGTGGCTCATGTTGGCCAAAAAGGCGCTCTTGGCGCGGCTCGCCGCTTCGGCGGAAAGGCGCGCCGAATCCAGTTCCGCCCGTGCCTTCCGATGTTCCTCCACCTCCCGTGCCAGGTCCTGGTTGGCCTCCTCAAGTTCCGCGGTCCTTTCGGCCACCCGATTTTCGAGGCGGCGCCTTGCCTTGAGGAGATCGTCCTCGGCCTTCTTCCGAGCGGAGATGTCCCTCGAGATCACCACGGCATGGGTCACGTCGCCCCCGGCGTTTCGGAACGGGAAGTAGTCGACGGCATAATAGCCGCTGGGGTTGTCGGCAAAGGAAAACCACGCCTCGTAGCGAACCCGCTCTCCGGCCAGACACCTGTCCAGCGCGGGGCGTATGTGCTCCTCGAACACTTCCACCCCCCAGACTTCGGCGAGGGTTTTGCCGAGGATGTCGTCGGCCTCGGTTCCGTGGTTGCGGCAATAGGCCGCGTTCACCGCCGCAAACGAGTAGTCCGCTCCGATCATGGACATGGCGTCGGCGGCCGTGTCCGCGATGAACCGGAATTTACGCATGGTCCTTTCGGCCGATCGCCGCTCCTTGATTTCCTCCAGGAGACTGGCGTTGACCACCGCCAGGTTTCGGGCCATTTTACGAAACGAGTCGGCAAGGTCACCGATCTCGTCGTCACGGTGCACGGATATGTCCGTGTCGTATTCCCCCCTGCCGATGCGTTCGGTGGCGTGTGTGAGGGTGCTAAGTGGCTCGGCCATGTGGCGGGACAGGAGGTAGGCCAGTCCGGCGGCCGCGGCCAGCAGCAGAATCGTGGCCGAGATGAGCCAGACGTACAGGTCGCCCATGGTCTCCCGGTGCAGGGAGGCCAGCTCCTTTGCCAGGGAGGCGGATTCCTCCCTGATTCCGGACATGGGGAAACCGGCCGTCACGCCCCCGAGAACGTTTCCGTCCGAGTGTACGGGGGCGGACACCAGCAGGGTTCCATCCGCTTCCGCGAAATCAGGTCCCGGCGGCGACGGAGCCCCGGGCCAGGCCCTGGACACCGGCATCCCCAGGGTGCCGGGCCGTTCGTCGTGAACCACGGCGCCGCTCTGGTCGTACACGCAGATGCGCAACAGGTCGGGGTCGGCCCTGGCGGCGTCCGCGACGCGGGCCAACGTATCGAGATCGCCCCTTGCCATGGGATCGGCGAGGGCCTGGGCCACCATGCCGGTTATCCTGTGGGCATATTGGAGGTGCTGGCGGGACAGGGCCTCGTCCGCGGACGTGGAGCCGGCCCGGACCGCGTGACCCATTGCCGCATGGAAGTTGGCGAGCATGGTACCGGCCACGGCGGCGATGGTGGCCGCCACAAGGAGCAGGATGACCAGGAAATTGCGGTGTTGAAAACGCATCACGCCTCGACAAGGGAAGGGTGGACGGCGCGCGGGCGCTGGGTATGACCGGGTCGAAGGTACCACAGGCGGGAACTCCCCACAAGAGCGTGTACTGTGTTGCTCCACACACCGGACGGACCGGGGAAAACGTCGCCGCTGCATTGGCCGGGACGGGAATTGTACAAGCGGCGTGTTTTTGGTGTATGTTAGGCGTATCGACCGGATCGAACCAGGGCCCCGTTCCGGGGCCATAGTCACTCGCCACCGGGGACAACCGGTCCCCCAAACCCCGCGGAGGTCCCATGCCCCGAAAAAAAAGCCGCCTCAAAACCGTGTTTGCCGCCGTCGCCATACTCCTTGTCGTGGCCGTCGCCGCGGCCGCCGTATTCCTTTACAAATCACGGCCCCACCGGGAGGCCGCGCCCGTGCCCGTGGGCGCCAACAAGCACCTGGCCGAGCACGGCAAACAGTTTGAAAGGGGCGTCGTCCAGGTCGCGGACAACATGCACGTGGCCATCGGCTACGGCATCTCCAACTCCATCCTCATCGAGGGCGACGAGGGGGTGATCGTGGTGGATACCATGACCACCAACGAGGAGGCGGCCGAGGTCCTGGCCGAATTCCGCAAGATCACGGACAAGCCGATCAGGGCGCTGATTTACACACACGCCCACCCGGACCACGTGTTCGGCTCCACCGTGTTCGCCAAAGAGGACAACCCGGACGTCTACGCCCACGAGACCAACGCTGATTTCGTGAAACACCTCGTCACCGAGGTCGGTCCCATCATCTCGTCGCGTTCCATGCGGATGTACGGCAATTACCTGGAGGAGGACGCCGTACTCAACGTGGGCATAGGCCCGTTCGTGGGAACCCGGGAGGGCTCCACGCTGGGCTATGTCACGCCCAACAGGACGTTCCGGGACAGGATGAGCGCCGAGGTCGCGGGTATAAAATTCGACCTGGTGCACACCGGCGGCGAGACCAACGACCAGCTTTTCGTGTGGCTGCCCGAGCAGAAGATACTGATCCCGGGGGACAACTTCTACTGGACCTTTCCGAACCTGTACACGATCCGGGGCACGCCCTTTCGCAGCCTGAAGAAGTGGTACAAGGCCATCGACACCATGCGGGAACTGCCCGCCGAACTGATGGTCCCCTGCCACACCCGGCCCATAGAGGGCGCGGACCGGATTCGGGAAATCCTCACCAATTATCGTGACGCCATCCAGTACTGCCACGACCAGACCATCCGCTGCATGAACATGGGCATGCACCCGGACGAGATCGCCGAGGTGGTCCGGCTGCCGCCCCATCTCGCCGAGGCCCCGTACCTGCAGCCCTTCTACGGCAAGGTCCCCTGGTCGGTCCGTTCCGTGTTCGCCGGCAACCTGGGCTGGTACAGCGGCGACAGCGCGGACCTGCATCCCCTGAACCGCGTCGAGGAGGCCCGGCTCATGGAGCGGCTCGCGGGCGGCGTGGACAATCTGGCAAAGCAGGCCGAAGAGCTGCTGGCCGAGGGCGGGCTCCAGGCCGCCCTCGAGGTCACCGGCCATGTTCTGCGGCTGGCGCCGGACAACGAAAGGGCGAAGAACGTACGCGTCCAGGCCCTGTTGAAAATGGGCGAGGCCGCGCAGAATCCCAACGCGAGGCATTACTACCTCACGGAGGCCGTGGAAATCCGCGACGGGTTCGTCTCCAAAATGCTGCACAAGCCCACGGACGAACTGCTGGCCGCGTTCGACCTGTGGAGCTACTTCGAGGCCCTGGGCGTCAACCTGGACCCGGAAGCCTCATCGGACGTGAACCAGGAGGTGGGCATGGTGTTCGATGACGAGAACGAGGCCTTCACCATCCACGTGCGCTGGGGCGTCGCGGAGATGCGAAGGCATACACCGGAAGAGGTCATGGCCATGGACCTTCCCGTGATCGTCAAGGCGGACGCGGCGGCCTGGAAGGGTATGCTGGCACAGATTCGCAAGCCCGCCAAAACACTGGCCGGGTTCGAGTACGTCAACGGAAACGCCGCGGACTTCGCCCTGTTCATGAAGCTGTTCGAACCGCCGCCCATGAAACGGCCGTGGGAGGCATGGCAGAACGTGGAGGACATGGCCGGGGAGGTGGAAGCCCGGGGAGCGTGAAGTCGCAACCAAGGAATCCGGAAAATGGAAGACATTTTCAAAACACTGGACGAAAAGAAGAAACTGCTGGACAACCACCGCCCCCTGCCGCCGGAACGGGTGGCGAACCTCAAGGCTGTTTTCGACCTCGACCTGACGTACAACTCCAACGCGATCGAAGGCAACACGCTCAGCTTCGCGGAAACAAGACTGGTTCTGCGGGAAGGCATAACCATCGGCGGTAAAACCCTGCGGGAACACCTTGAAGTCATCAACCACAAGGAGGCCATCGACTTCGTCGAGGGACTGGCGGGAAAGGCCAGCGGGGAGATCACGGAAAGCGACATCCTGAAGGTCCACGCATTGATCCTGCGGCAAATCGACCGGGACAACGCGGGCAGATACCGCAACCTGCATGTGCATGTCCTCCGGGCGGACGGGGAGACACACGGTTTTTGCGAGCCATGGATGGTTCCTAAAATGATGGAGGACTTCTTCCTCTGGCTGGGCAACGAGGAGGGGATGCATCCGGTCAGGCTGGCTGCCGAAGCTCATTTCCGCCTGGTCTCCATTCACCCGTTCATCGACGGCAACGGCCGCGTTGCGCGTCTTTTGATGAATCTGATCCTCCAACAGCACGGGCTCCCGCCGGCTGTTGTCCGGGTGGCCAACCGCAAGGAGTATCTGGACAGCATCGTGGAGGCCGAAACTTCGGGGGATCCCGCGGCATTCGTCAGGATAATTGCCCGGGCCGTGGACAAGAGCCTGGACCTGTATCTCGAGGCGATAGAGGGTAACGTGGTTTACAAGTAGGACAATGGCCAAGTGAGGGAGCATCCGTCAGACGGAATCCCGAATCCGTGAGCTGGACCAAGTGGTGCGGATGCAGGGAGGAGACCTGCCAACTGTCCTGCGTACGCCGGCCGGGCTTTGAAGCCGCTGACGCGCCGAATGAAACCGCCATGGAAGGCCGAAAAATCCTTTCATCCGGTGGGTAAAACCAAAATCTGTTCAAGAACATTCAAAATGCCCGACTTATGGGGTTCCTGAAGAATTTTTCAATGTTTTCGACACGGTTTCAGGGGAAAGCCCCCTACTGCGCCGGGGAGCCCGGAGCCCTGGGGTTCGTGTCGATCACGTCGTTGCCGTTTGCGCCGGTGATTGACAGGCCCGTGTATTTCTTCCTGATTTCGCGGTATCGGTCCGTGGTCTTGAATATGGCCAGCGCGTCGTCGAACCGGCGGACGAAATTCGGGATGTCGGGGAAGGAGGACTTTTTGCTGAACGCCAGGTAGTAATCCTTTTCCACCACGGACCTGTCGATCCATGTGATGTCGCGAGACAGGCCTGTTTTTTTCAGCAGGTAGATGCCGTTGGCCAACTCGCAGGGGAAGTAGTCGAACCTGCCGTGGGCCAGCTTCCGGAAGTTCAGTTCATCCGTGACCGCTTCTTCGTAGTTGTTGAATTTTTTCAGATGTTTCCAGAACTCGGGCGAGTAGGAATAGCCCGAGGTGACCCCGACCTTGCGCCCCATGAGGTCCCCGTAGTTGTCGAACGCGAGGCGGTCCTTGTCCTCGTTGCGGATGAACAGGACGTATCTGGATCGAATCAGATGGTTCTCCGGGTAATAAAGATACTCGTTCCGTCGCTCCTGCCGCGAGATGCAATATATCCCGTCCGCCTCGCCCTGCCGGTACATCATGACGCACCGGTTCCAGGGATAGAACCTGATGTTGTAACTCACGCCGGTGATGTCGAGCGCGCCGGCCATGATTTCCGTGGCCAGACCCGTGTATCCGGCCTGGTCCTTCATCTGGAAGGGTGGCCAGGACGTGCCTACGATGGTGAGCTCCGCCGCGCAAAGCGGCGCGGCGAACATGGCCAGCATGGCGAGGATCGCCAGGGCGGCCAGACGGCGGGGCAGTCGTGGTATGATGCGGTACATGCCTTCGACCCTCCATGCCGAGGGTGAGCCCGGGATGCCGGCAATCCACGCCGGCTTATAACTTTTGCTCCACCTTTTCAAAACAGGGGATGCAGTAGACCTTGCGGTCGTAGCGACGGGTGCGGGACTCCATGGTGCGTTCTCCGCATCGTGCGCACTGGATGCTGTCCAGTACCCTGGCCCGGGTGGGCGGCCCGCCCTGGGGCTGGTGCAGGGTAAACAGCGTGTCCAGTTCCGCGGCCAGGATGTCCTCGTACAGCTTCTGTCTCAAATTCTCCGCCTTCTTCTTCTCCTCATCCGCGGCCTCGCCGTCCTGGATCTTCCGCATCAGGGTGTACATCTCCCTGCGGAATTCCTCACCGGCTTCCCAGCGGAACACGGCGCGCACGCCCTTTTCCCTGGCGCGGTCCCAGAAGGTGAAGGCCATCTTGCCGTAGTCCTTGTGGACAAGGTTGCCCTTGCCGTAAGTGGCTCCGGTGAGAAACTGCACGGCGTCCACGCCGCACATGTCCGTCTCGGTCACGGCCACCAGGTCGTTTTCCGCGGCGTGTCCCACTTCCCTCAACGCCAGTTCCGCCGCGCGAATGCCGATGGCGAGTCCGGGGCACACGTGCCCGTGGAAAGCCTGTGTTTGCTGGATGACGTCGTCGCTGAAAGTGCAGGCCATGGACCATTTCCTCCTTGTTGTCGAATTGGGGAAAGCTGGTGTATTCCGGGGAGGACCGTCGGGGTCCGATACCGGCATGTCGGAATGCCCGATTCTACCACACTTGCATGCCGCATGGAATAGCGTCGGGTGGTTGCGTCAGGCAATTGGCCCCGGCTATCGAACCGGGTGGAAGCCGAGGTTCGCGAAGGTGAGCAGTCCGTTGTTTTCCAGGAGATCGAAGGACAGCCTGAAGGCCGCGCCCCTGCGCCAGATGTGCAGTTCCACGGGACCGGGCGCCGAAAGCAACTGGTACAGGGCCCCGGCGTCTTCCATTTCGCGGAGCGGTGACCTGTTCACCCTGGTGAGCAGGTCCCGCTCGTCCACGCCCGCGTTTCGCAGAAACGTGCCCGGGGCCAGGGAGTCCACCCGCAGGCCGGCCACCTTTTCACCTGAAAGCTCCATGTATTCGACCGGAGCGAGGTCCACGTCACGGAACAACGCGCACAAGGAGGGGTACGGCGCCACCGGTTCCTGGTCGCCTCCGTCGAGAACCACGCCGGCCACCGTCTCCCTCAGGCCGTTCCTGTCCACGGCAAGCTCGACCTCGCCGCCGAATCGCGCCGCGTCCCGGATGAGCAGATAGGAGCCCAGCGACTCCAGGGGGACGCCGCACACGGAGAGGATGACGTCTCCGGACTTCAGGCCGAAACGGGCCAGCAGGCTGTCCGGTTCGGCGGACACCACCGCGAATCCCTCGCCGGTCTTGCGCACCCTTGCCTGGGTGAGGAAAACCGTGGCGTCCCGCAGGGCCGGCCTCACCTCGCCCTCCGGCACGGCCGCTGACCGCACCGGCTCGCCGCAGACGCCGGGGACGGCGGGAACAAGGAACACCAGAATCGCCACAACGCACCACGCCGCTTTCATGACCTGCCTCCGATTCCGTTTTTGCGGCACGCCCCCGGCAGAGGGTGTCAGTCCAGTTTCGCCTTGCCCGCCGGAGTCATCCTGAATCTTCCGTCGGTCTCGTCCACAAGTCCGGCCGAGGACATCTCCCGGAGCATGCTTCGTACGCGGAACAGGGGTTTGTCCCATTTTTCCGCCACCCGGTTCTCGTTCATGGGTTCGTCCAATGCGGCCAGCAGCGCCTTTGCCGCGTCGGTGAGGGTTCCGTCGGATTTTACACACGCCATGCAGTCCATCTCCTTCTTATATGGGTTTTTTGCAAAAATACCAGTCCACGCAGCCAGTCTTTGTCCCGCCCACGCGGAGCATCTCGTCGGCTTCCTCCTGGGTACTGGGCGGAGGCACGATCACGTCGTCGCCGGGTTGCCAGTCCGCCGGGGTCGCCACTCCATGGGCCTCGGTGGTCTGCAGCGCCGTGAGGAGTCGCAGGACCTCGTCCATGTTTCTGCCCGTGGTCAGCGGGTAGTAGATCATGGCGCGCAGGATCTGGCTGGGATCGATCACGAATACGCACCGGCTGGTTTCCATCCTGCTCTCTCCGGGCATGACCATGCCGTACAGGGTGGCCACGTTCCTGTCCAGGTCGGCGATGATCGGAAACGAAATGCGCACCCCGAATTTTTCCTCTATGTTCCGGGCCCAGGCGATGTGGGAGTATATCGAGTCGATGGACAGGCCCAGCAGTTCACAGTTCATCTGCCTCAGTTTGGGCTGAAGCTTCGCGAATCCGATGAACTCGGTGGTGCACACCGGAGTGAAGTCCGCGGGATGGGAGAAAAGAATCAGCCAGGAGCCCTTGAAGTCCTCCATGCGCAGAACTCCCTGGGTGGTCACGGCCTCGAACGGAGGCGCGGGTTCTCCCAGGCGTGGCGGGTAATGGCGTTCGGCGACGGGGTCGTTCATGTCCATGGCTATCTCCATATTCTTCGGGGAAATGGCGGGCGGCGGGGTACTGTGTGAATGTAATGCAGCCGTGGTTCGGGGTCAACCGGGGCTTGTTGGCTGTTGACAGGGCGATCGACGGCGTTTGCCGGCCGAACGTGTGCGGTGCGGGCCGATTCGGACGGGGCCCGGGGGTCAAACCGGGGCGCATCCGGTGAAGCACGCCGGGTTAAGGTCGGACGCGGGACAAGGCGTACTCCGGTGCGCGGCACCGGCATCACTCCCTGAAGCCGCCCAGGCTCTCCAGAAAGCAACCGCCGTCGCCCTTGTAGGATCCCCATTCCTCCAGTGGATCGTACCCGGCCGCGAGGGGGTCCGTTATGAAGCCATCCGCCGGGCCGGAATCACCCACTCCGCCGTCTTGCCATGTGAACTTCACAACCAGCCTGTCGGGCCCGTACATGGCATGAGGAGTGACGTCCTCCCATCCACCGGCTCGTGTTGCCTTGTACCAGCGCCATTTTTCAGGGGCCGGGACGTCCAGGTGCAGGGCCACGGTGGCGGTGAATCCGGGAGGGGCGCCCTTTACCGTGTACGAGATGAGGCCCAGGGGGGTCCTGCCGGGCCTTCCCGATGTGTTGGACAGGCTGTCCGCGTTCGCCGTGGACAGGGAGACCAGTTCGCCGCCGGATACGATGGTGACGGCCAGGGGCCTGGAATTGGCCGTGAAAAAGGGCAACAGTCCGGGATTGCCGGTGTCGATGCCGTTGTCCCGCACCACCACGTCCACCATGTCCGACGCCGTGTCTCCATAATCGTCCGTAACGGTTACCCGGAAGGTGAGGATGGCGTCCGCATGGACCGGGGGGGTGGCCAGAACCGGTGTGGGGGCGGATGGGTCCGACAAAACGGCCCTGGGCCCACCGACCTGTTCCCACAGGTATCCGGTAATCAGTCCGTCTCCGTCCGTGGAATCCAGGGCGGAAAGCTGAATCGTGGAGCCTTCCTCCACGGGGCCGCCGGACGCGGCAACGGGTTCCGGCAACAGGTTGGACACCGCGTTGATGTTTTTGCGGCTTGCACCGCCCGGTGGACCAATGAACAGAAAGGGCCAATCCGGGATCAGGAGACGGCCGTTTTTCACAACGGCGGCCCTGGCGGTCTCCCATTGCCTTGCGCCGCCGGGCCATCCGGGTTTCATGGGCACGAAAACCCGGTAATCCCCGTTGGAGTCCACCCCGTCCGTGTCCATGGCGGCGGGAGAATAGGCGCCCCCGACCGAGGGGGAGACGGTGACCGTGTAACCGGTTTCCCCGGGTCCCACCCGCATGCCGTCCAGGATCACGTTTCCCACCACAAGGCACCAGTCCCTGGGGTCGGGCGGTTCCCCGCACCATCCCTGGCCGACCGATGCTGGAGCCAAAGCAATGGTCGCGGTGATCAGCACGATGACAAGGCCGTTTCCCATCGTTCCTCGTGGCCCGGGACTGCGCGAGAAAAAGGGGCCGGCCACAGCCGGTCCCGGCACTCCAGGTATTGTCCCGTGCACACCTGGGGAAGTCAAGGGAAAGGCTGGGATGCCAGGCGTGTCCTTCAGGTCCAACCCGCCTGCCGCTCGATGGCCGAAACCAAAGAGACCGGATGCCTCATGTCTGAAACAGGCCAGGCGAAAGGGGGGATGTTCCGCGGTCTTCCTTTCCCGCCCCTTGACCAGAACCAGCCATGTGCGGCCAGCGGGAACCTTGCGGGCCTGTTCAGGGATCGCGTACGCTCCCTGCGGCCGGACAGGGTGGCGCGGGGTACCATTGCCGACGGGGCTGGGTCTGTTTCCCATTGACATCCCACCCGAGCCCGAAAGGGAAAAATGCCGGTCAAAACGCGAAAAGGCCCCCCAGGCGGACCTTTCGATCCCCCGACGGACCTTCTCAGGAGTGTGTTCGGCCCCGGGGCGGCAACCGTCCCGGGGCCTTTGCATGTCATGTCCGTGTATCGGACATGGTGTCGTTCACCTTACGCGACGTCCAGCTTCTGCCGGTCGGCCATGTCCATGAGCACGCGCTCACGGGACTTGTCGATGCCCAGTTCCTTGCGCTTCCTGTCGATGTGGGCGATCATCTTGGCTGCATGCTTGTAGGGATCGGCCTCCAGGTCCCACATTCCGCCATACAGCTTCTCCATGTCCTTGAACAGGTGGTCCTTGAACACCGGAGCGCCTTCCACCGGCAGGGTCACGCCGAACACGGTGTACACACCGGAGGCCACGAAGTACTGGCCGATGCTGATCGCCTTCTCGGACATCCATTCCGGAGCCGAGCCGGCGGCGGGCAGGTCGCTGATGTCCTTGCCCAGACCGCCCGCCTTGACCACCTCGGTGGCGGCCAGCAGGATGCGGCTGTTGTCCACGCAGGAACCCAGGTGCAGGACCGGCGGGATGCCCACGGTCTCGCAGACCTCGGCCAGTCCGGGGCCGCAGTAGACCTGCGCGGTCTCGGGGGTCAGCAGGCCCTCCATGCCGCAGGCGATGGCGTTGCAGCCCGTCGTGAGCACGATCACGTCATTCTTGATCAGCTCCTTGACGATGGTGATGTGCGCCTCGTTGTGCCTGGTCCGCACGTTGTTGCAGCCCACCACGCCGCCGATGCCGCGGATGCGTCCGTTGATGATGTTGTCGTTCAGGGTGAAGTAGCTGCCGCGGAAGGTTCCGCCCAGGTGGTACTCCACGGATTCCACGCCGAAGCCCGCGATGACGGGTTTTTTGTGCTGCGGGATGGAAATCTTGTCCTTGTCCCGGTTCTGGAAGTTGTCGATCGCCATCTTGACGATCTTCCTGGCGTCTTCCAGGGCATGGTGTTCATCGAACTCGATGTGGATGACGTTGTCCTGCTCCATCCTGGCGATGGGATGGGTGGTGATCAGCTTGGTGTGGAAGCACTTGGCCACGTTGGCCAGGGACTGCCACACGCACTGGATGTCCACCACCATGGCGTCGCACGCGCCGGTGACGATGGCCAGTTCCTGCTGCAGGTAGGTTCCGGCAAGGGGCACGCCGTGGCGCTCGAGAATCTCGTTCGCCGTGCAGCAGATGCCGCCCATCTGGATGCCCCTGGCGCCCTTTTCCCTGGCGTAGTCCAGCATCTCCTGGCTCTGGGCCACCTGCACGATGACCTCGGACAGGACCGGCTCATGGCCGTGGATGATGATGTTGACGTGGTCTTCCTTCATGATGCCGAGGTTCGCCTCGGATTGCAGCGGATACGGGGTGCCGAACAGGATGTCCTGCAGGTCGGTGGCCAGCATGGAGCCGCCCCAGCCGTCGGCCAGGGCGCAGCGGGTGCCCTGCTTCATCAGGTTGCGGTAGTCCTGGTCCACGCCCACGTGGGTGCGATGCATGATCTCCACGACCTCGCGGTCGATGTTCCGCGGAAGGACGCCCTGCTTCTTCCAGGCCTCGTAACGCGGCTCCGGAGCACGCTTGAGATAGAGGAGTTCACCCTCGGCCTTGCCCCACTCGCCAAGAGCCACTTCGGCGACTTCCAGGGCGACCTCGTCAAGGTCGCGGTCCCTGGTCTCGCCGTCCACATCGACTGTGGTGGCGACGCCAAGGTGAGGCGCAACGTCCAGCAGCTTCTGGGTGTCCTTGATCTGATAGGCGTCCGACTCCTTGCGGGCCGCGGACATGAACACCTCGGCCACGTTCCGGCCGTGGTCGGAGTGTGCCGCCGCGCCGGCCGCGATCATGCGGGTGAAGTTGCGGGCCGCGATGGTATTGGGAGTGGCGCCGCAGATTCCCTTCCTGTCGTCGTTGTCAAGGTCTGTGCTCTTCGTCAGCGGCAGGCGGCAGGGACCCATCGCGCAGTTCTTGCAGCAGATGCCCTGCGTGCCGATATT
This sequence comes from Desulfatibacillaceae bacterium, assembly GCA_046542385.1. Lineage (GTDB taxonomy): Bacteria > Desulfobacterota > Desulfobacteria > Desulfobacterales > Desulfatibacillaceae > JBKHBM01. The sequence continues at coordinate 32,413 of JBKHBM010000020.1, forward strand.
ACAGGGTTTGAGTTTTTCAGCGCGGTCGAAAGCCGTCTCGACACCGAGCTCCTGAGCCCGCGCAATCATTTCCTGGGTGGCCTTGTCGATCGAGGAGTTGATCGGATCGGCCAGTTTTTCCTTCTTCTCTTGCTTTTTCACGACTTTTTCGTCAGCCATTGAGGTACCTCCTGATGGTGCTTTGGGGTAATAACCGGGATTATCCCATTGACGGCCTGCCGGCGTGGCGCTTCCTTCATGGATGGCATTCTCACCGAAGCGGCCGCCCGCTCGTGTCTATTGAGTCGCCTTTTCACGTTTCCAGATGGCCAGCATGCCATCGGAGCCGAACGCGGCCTGCACAAGGTTCCAACCGTTTTTCCCCCGCTCGTTCAGCAGCGATTCCATCAATCGCCACTGGTTTTCAGGGACTTGAGAGAGTTCGCACTGTCCCGTGGCGGAGCAAAAGTAAACGGCGTCCTGGAACTGGTCGGCCCGATGGGTGGTCACCTCGTATTCGAATTCGTTCATGGTTTCCACCCCCTTTGCATTAGCGGTTGCGGCTTTTTTATTAGTAACCATTCCTATCTATAATAAGGTTCCAGCCACTCTGTGTCAACCAAAATCGACTGCTTTCAGTATGAATTTCACCGTACTGTTGAAAATACCGTTGCCGGAACCCAAATATTTGAATCAAAAGGATTTTGTAAAGAAGCAAGTCCGATTTGCGGGTGTGAAATGCACCACGGAAGGAACAGGGATGAAGGATGAGGGAGGAAGCATCATGGACGCACGGATGGTCGTCGGGCCAGAGCCTTTTGCGTGGCCGGACCCGACACGACGGTGGTCAAGGCCGATGAATGGACACGGAGAGGAGGAGAACGCCGGTCAATGCCCCCGGGGTATTGAGAGACCCGCCGGGTGTCGGTCACACCTCACACGACAGTCGCCGGCCCAAGCGAATGGTGTGAAGATCGATCACCGTGTCCCATGCAAGGACCTCCACTCCGGCTGCCGCGGCTTCCCTCAGTCCCTCGGCGTATTCGGGGTCCACGTGCCTTGCGGGTTCAAAGCGCACGGCGTCCATGCGCTGGACAAGGTGGAAGCTGACGCAGCGGGCGCCCCCGGCAACCAGGTTCGCCAGTTCCCGTACGTGCTTGCGGCCCCTGGTGGTCGGCGCGTCGGGGAACATGGCGACCCCGTCCCGCACCAGGGTACAGTTCTTGACCTCCACGTAGCAGTCCGGCAGCCCGACCGCGGTGAGCAGAAGGTCCAGGCGGCTTCCCGTGGCAAGGCGGACCTCTGTACAGACCTTTTCGTAACCGGCCAGTGCTTCCACGGCCCCGGCCCGGATCGCCCGGGCGACCAGGCGGTTGGGTACCATCGTGTTCACCCCCACCAGCGAATCCGGCATGGAGATGATTTCCCAGGTGTATTCGAGTTTTCTTTTCGGGTTGTCCTGGCGCGATATCCAAACGGGCCTTCCGGGTTCGCTGCATGCCGTCATTCTGCCCGAGTTCGGGCAATGGGCCGTGACCTCGGCGCCGTCGTCCATGCGCACGTCCGCCAGAAATCGTTTGTACCTTCTTATGAGCGTGCCGGGGAGCAGCGGAGGCCACGACAGTCCGTCCACCGGTGCGCCTGTTTCCCGTTCAGCGGACATCATTCCTCCTGTTGCATCGCGCGAAAAAACATGATTGGATTCGGGGTGGACATTGAACCCCAGTTACCGGAATGGTGCACCATGAGCAAATCCGAATTGCCGCCTGAACGCGAACGATTCGTCCGCGGGGACTTTTCCCGTGGTTTCATCAGGTACTGCGGCTACGAAGTGGACACGGTGGGCCGGGGCAGGCTGGTATCCCGGCTGGACATCCTGGAGCACCACCGCCAGCAGGACGGCTTTGTCCACGCCGGGGTCATGGCCACAATGGCCGACCATACCGCCGGATACGCCGCGTTCACCCTGGTGCCGGAAAACGTGCAGATTCTGACCATCGAGTTCAAGGTGAACTTTTTGCGGCCCGCCTACCGGAACGTACTTGTGTGCCGGTCCGGGATCATCCGTGAAGGCAAAACGGTGATGGTGGGCGAGTCCGAGGTGTTCGACGTGGGCCCGGACGGCGAGGTCCCGGTGGCCAAGGCCATGGTCACCCTCATGCCCGTGGAACGTGACAGGCTGGTGAAGCCTCCCGCCCGCGAATGATTCAGTGGGGGCGGGAGCCCTGCACCGCGTCACCCTTTCTGCGGGCCAGGGCAAGGTGGCATATCTTTTGTCCCAAACGGGCAGCGATGTACTCGGAAACCTGGGAGCCAGCGAAAACAGCAAGTTCGTTCACGTCGGCCGCCACCACTTCCCGGGCCGCGCCCAGCCTGCGTATCAGCTCCACCACCTCCCGGTAGCGCAGCCCCCCCGGCTCCGGGGTCCCCGTTCCCGGCACCTCCGACGGGTCCAGGCCGTCCAGATCCAGGGTGAGATACACCTTTTCCGGCAGCCGGGCTATGGCTCGGTCCATCCATTCCGGATCGGCGCCGGCGATCGCGTGGGCGTAAAACGGTTCGTAGCCGCGTTCCCTTATCAGCAGGCCCTCCTCCACGGACACGGAGCGGATGCCTACCTGCACGAACGGCAGACCCATGTCGTCGGCAATCCTGCGCATGGTGCAGGCGTGATTGTACCGGCTGCCGTTCCATTCATCCCGGAGGTCGGTATGGGCGTCCACCTGGAGCACCCCCAGCCCGGGGTGGAGCTTTGCCGCCGCCGCCACGCAACCTGTTGTCACGGCGTGGTCGCCCCCGAGGGCGAGGAGCCCCGCCCCCGTGGCCAGTGCCGCCGCCGCTGCCTTTTCCATGGCCTCCACGGCGGCTTCCGGCTCGGACGGCAGGGCTGGAGGAAGGATGGTGTGAATACCGTCTTCCGGCCAGACCCGGCCGGTTTCCTCGTCCAGGTGCTCCATCTGCGAGGAGGCGTACAGAAGGTGCATGGGGCCGGCGCCGCTGCCTTCGCCGTAGCTGGGGGCGGACTCGTAGCACAGGGGCAGCACCAGGATGCGGGCCGTATCCCGCGGTGCTTGACCCGCGGGCCCGCCAAACGGTATGAATTCCGGGACGGGCTTCAAAGGACGAACATTGCCAGGGCCACCACTGTTGTCCACAGGTGGCCCTCGGCGCCCAGGGACGCCTGGCTGATGTGGTCGGACTCGACGATCTTGCCGCTCATGCGGTACACTTCCCGGCGTTCGTCGTAATCCTTTTCCGCGTCGAAATCGATGCCCAGGGTGGTGGCCAGCATGGAAGCAGCCAGATCCTCGGCGTATTCGCCGGCTTCCACCTCTGTCTGGCCGAATCCGTGGTGCTCGGAAAGGTATCCATATCTGCCCGGTTCCTTGGGCCGGGCCAGGCCGATGGCGGCGACCACGCGGCGTCCGGGTTCGTTGATCTGCTCCCGCGCCATGACGCAGAAGGTGATCTCGCCCGCCTCCAGGTGGGACAGGCCTTCCTCCAGGGACAGGATCTTGCAGTCCGCGGGGAAGATGGAGGACACGGCCACGAGGTTGAGATGGGCAATGTGGGCGTCGCGAAGGGCCAGCTCGAACGATGCCAGCTTTTCCTTGTGCACCCCGACGCCTTTGGTGAAAAACATGTAGCGAGGAACTAGCACACCGCCACCTCCTTTCTATGCGGGACATGCCGGGGAACGCACCCGGCAACAGCGCGATTAACTAAAGGACCGGGCAAGGTTTTGTCAATTAAAATGTCCGGAAAACCCTCCCGGTCGAAGGAAATACCGTAACACCGAAAAGCCGGGTCCGGCAACAAGGTTTTGCCCGGAGTCCGGCCGGCGCCGCTTCAAGCCATCGCGCGCGCCAGCGAGGAGCCATGGAACCGGAACACACGGTAAGGATCGAACTGGATCTCTCCAGGCATTGCGTCGCCACCGAAACAAGGGCCGTGTACGAACGCCTGGTGCGGGACTTTTTCAAAATGAACCACGAGGAGCAGGCCGCCGCCGGAGAACGGATCGAAGCGTTGCGCCACGTCCTGGAATCCGGGGACCTCGGGGAACTGCGGACGCGAAACGCGGTGCTGGACGGCCGGGGCGGGGAAGGGGCCGGCGCCGTCCTGGTGGTCGAACCGGGTGGCAGATACTGGGTGGAGCAGGGAGGCAGGGCCCACGAACCCCTGTTAACGGAAGGCGGATGACAGGCCGGACCCGGCGGCCGGGGCCGGGATTTGTTGCGTTGGCACCGTGGTGTGAATCCGCGGAAATCCCTTGACAACGAGGGGAATATGTTTCAGGTTGTTCGCTAGCTAGTGTGGAGGCTCCGCACTGGCGGGGAATGAAAAAAAGGTTGGCCTGGAGCATTCAGTTTGGTGTAATGGATTCGGCCGGCGGCTGCCGCAAGCGTCGGCTGGTTGTATTTTGGCGCGGCACGGCGGTGAAGCGATTTTGCCTCGCGCGAGAAATTCTATCGAGCGCTCCTTTTTAATTCGTCCGGGCGCCGAACACAATGGACACAAACATGCAAAACGAGCCCAATATTCCAAGCAACAACGAGGACAAGGAATTCCCCAAATACTACGTCTGCCACCTGTGCACGCAGGCGGCCAGAAAACTGGTGGCCTATTACAACAAGGTGCTGGCTCCCATGGAGCTCACGGCCAACCAGGTCATGGCCCTGGGCGTGCTGTGGCGGGAGGAGCACGTGAGCCTGGGGGAATTTGCCAGGCGCGCGGGCATGGGGAAGGCCGCGGCGGTCACCATGATCAAGCGGCTGGAGGCCATGGGGCTGGTGAGCAGGGCGACCAATCCCCGGGACGCGAGGCTCAACGTGATATCGTTGACCGAGAAGGCGCGGACCATGGCTCCGGATGTCATGGGCCAGGTATGCCGGCTGGAGGAAGCGCTGGAGGAGGCCGTGGGCGTGGAAAACCTGGAGAATCTGGTGAACGGTCTGGCCACCATTCGGGACTCCGAGCTGTAATGCAAACCCGCGTTGGTCCCCGCCGGACCGCTCCCGGATTCAGGATATGAATATGAAAGCACAGACACTGGAACGCGCGATGTCCGCAAACGAAATCCTGAGGTTTGCCAAGGCTCGCGGACAGCGAACCCTTTCCGAGTACGACTCGAAGAGGGTCCTGGCCGATTACGGGATACCGGTGTGCCGCGAGGACCTGGCCCACAGCGTGGATCAGGCCGTATTCCAGGCGGTCCGCCTGGGCTTTCCGGTGGCGGCGAAAGGCTGCTCCCATGTTCTTTCGCACAAGACCGAGGGCGGATGGATCCAGCTGGACCTGCGCGCCGAGCGGGAAGTGAGGACGGCCTACAAGAGGTTGTCCGCCCTGGCCGCGGGCCGTATCCAGCTTGACGGGGTGTTGGTCCAGGAAATGGTTCCGGGCTCCCGCGAACTGGTCATGGGTTTGGTGCGCGATCCCCAGTTCGGCCCCTGCGTCATGCTGGGGCTGGGCGGCATCTACACGGAGTTGTTCCAGGACACCGTGTTCCGCATGGCCCCCGTGGACACGGCCGACGCCCTGGACATGGTCGGGGAGTTGAGGTCAAGGGACATGCTGGACGAATTCCGGGGGCAGGCGGCCGCGGACGTCGACGCCATCGTGGCCGCCCTGGTGGCGCTGGGCCGCATCGGCCTGGAGGAGGAAGGCGTGGCGGAAATCGACATAAACCCTGTCAAGATCGATCCCCGGGGCAGGGTCGTGGCGGTCGACGCATTGGTGGTACTCCAATAGCAGCCGGTTGAAAAACTCGAAATTGGCAGCCTGTTCAAAAACGATGAGATGCAAGGCGCGCGAATTTCGTGGAATAAGGCGTACTTATGGTACGCCGCACTGACGAGAAATGAAGCGCAACGCCGCAGATCGCGTTTTTCAACAGGCTGATAGGTACGAGGTTATGGATTCCATAGAGGACAGTCCGCTGTACCGTATCGCAAATCCCGGAAGCATCGCCTTTTTCGGCGCATCCAACAGTTTCGCGTCCATGGGCACAAGCTGCCTCAGCTCGCTGTTGTCCATGGGTTACGAGGGCAGGGTGTACCCGGTGCATCCCTCCGAGGAAACCGTACAGGGCCTGTCGGCCTTCGCCTCCGTGGAGGAAATACCCGAGGTCCCGGACCTGGCCATTTTCGTGCTGCCCACGAAGATCGTATGCGAGGCCCTCGAACAGTGCGGGAAAAAGGGTATCCGGCACGCCATCGTGGTTACCGCGGGGTTCCGGGAAGTCGGAGGTGAAGGACACGAGCGGGAACGGGAGCTGGTCGAGGTTGCCGACAGGTACGGCATCCGGTTTCTGGGCCCCAACTGCATCGGCGTTACCAATCCCCACGTGAAGCTCAATACGACGTTCATGGAAAGTCCGGCGCGCCCGGGTTACGTGGGGCTGGCCAGCCAGAGCGGCAGCTTCGTCACCCAGCTTTTCGACTATCTGGACGCCAGGGCCCTGGGGTTTTCCGCCGCCTTCTCGGTAGGCAATGCCGCAAACGTTGACCTCGTGGACTGCATGGAGTATCTGGGCCGGTGTCCGAACACGAAGGTGATCGGCCTTTACATAGAAGGCATCGCCAGGGGCCGGGCATTCGTGGAAGCGGCCCGGCGCATAACGCCTCGCAAGCCGGTCGTGGCCCTGTACGTAGGCGGATCGGAAACCGGCAAGCGGGCCGGCATGTCCCATACCGGGACCATGGCCGGACCGGACAGGCTGTATGACGGCATATTCCGACAGTCCGGAATCGTCCGGGCCCATACGCTGACCGAGTTGTTCGATTTTTGCTGGGTGTTGGGCGGACTGCCCGGACCGGCGGGCAACCGGGTGGTGGTGCAGACGCATTCGGGCGGGCCCGGCGCCACGGCCGCGGATTCCTGCGGCAGGGCGGGACTGGAGGTGCCGCCTTTGACGGAAACCACGTTGTCCAGGCTCGCGGAGTATATTCCGCATACCGGGAGCAAGAACAATCCCGTGGACATCACCTTTTCGAAGAATCCGCAGGACTATTTTTCCGCGGTGCCGGAAATCCTGGCCGGGGACGCGAACGCGGACATGTTCATGTCCTACTACCTGGTGCCGGACAACATGGTCAAAAGGCCCCTCATGCGCATGGGTGTGCCAGAGGAGGAGGCCGGACGGAAGGCGGCCGAGTGGCTGGTTCAGCAGGCCGACGCCCTTGCGGGGATCATGAAAAAGGTCGGCAAGCCCTTCGTGGGCTACACCTACCGGGACCTTTGGGAATGCTTTCCCTCCGAGATGGTGAAACGGGGCATACCCATGTTCTCGGACCCGGACAGGGCAGCCAGGGCTCTTGCCGCCATGGTCCGGTACATGCGGATGGCAGACAGGATTGACGGGCAGGACGGTGCCGCCGCAAAGCAGGATCAGCAGGTGGGCGAAGCGGCCTCCTGAATCCGTGAAAGCCCGGGGCGGGCTCCGAAATCGCGTCCGCGCCATGCAGGGCTCTCTCGCGGGGCAAGGATTCCTTCACCTCCGGGTGAATCGTCAGGTTTCATGAGTATGACATAGCGCGCCGGCGCACGGTGCGTTCCTGTAGTACACAGACGCCGGGCAGGCCGCGAGCGTGCGGGTTCGCGGCCAACCTCCCCCAGGTTCCCCGCGTCGTTCTCCCCCGAGCGGCGCGTACAGAAACCCACCCTGGCGTCTACGGTGGCCGGGGGGCTGTGCAAGCCCCCCGGCGACCCCAGGGGACTCCCCTTCCAGGAAAAACAATCCCGAATTGCGAAAAAGCCTGAATCGCAAAAAGTGTGGACGTTCGTCTGTATCCCTGAGCCGTGTCCGGCTAGTGCGGGTGCAAGGAAGAGGCCTGACGGCTGTACCGGGGCAGGCCGGCCGGTCGCCTTGACGAGATACATGGGGGGGTTCGGAAAAGGGCGCGCAAAGTGGCATCGGGACGGTGCCAGCCATCCTCCCTCCGCCGACTAATGCTTCGCGGACCTGTACTCCTCGAGGTGGCCGGTAAGTTCCTCCAGCAGTGACCTGGGGTACTCCTTGCCGGCCAGCTCTTCCCGGATGGGCCGTGTCACCCGGCGCATGCCCTTGATCTCTTCCGGCGTCGAGTACACCACCGTGAGGCCGTAGCGGCTCATGGCCTCCAGGGCCTGCTCGTTGTCCATCCGTATCTTCCTGCTGAAAAGGTCCATCACTTCGTGCCGTTTTGCCCCGATCTTCCCGCGGTATCGCTCGGGCAGCTCCTGCCAGGAATCCATGCGGACAACCACGAGGGCCGGCGAATACCGTATGGACATGGGGTTCACATACCGAAACACCGAGTACAGCTGGGCGCCCACGAACCACAGGGCCGGCCCCATGCCGACGTCGAACTCCTTTTTCCGCGCCGCGGGCAATGACTCGGGCACGGTGAGGTGCAGTGGCCTGGCGTCCAGCGCCTGGATAACCTCCTCCTCGATGGCGCCGAACCATGTGTGGATGGTGGCCCCCTTGAAGTCCTCGACCCCCGAGTACGGTTTGTCGATGGAGTACACCTGGTCGAAGTCCTGATCGATCCAGCCCAGCATGTACACGCCCCGGTCCGCCAGCATCCGTGAAAAGGTGCCCACCATCCTGGACTTGACATAGTCCACCTCGTCGTAATCACGGAACATGAAAGGGAGCTGGAGCACCTGCATTTCAGGCAGCAGGAGGGTGGCGCCCCGGCCCGAAAGACCCAGGCCGTCCAGCAGGCCCTTGCGCATCTTCACGAGGCTTTCGCTGTCGTCACCCATGATGCCGCCCCAGAAGACCTTGAGGTGCAGGTTGCCCTCGGTTTCCCGGTTCAAAAACGGGATCACGATCTCGTCGAGGTTTCTGGACCAGCCAATCCGTTTGGGGGCCAGTGTGGCGACATTCCACATCACGGATTCTCCGGTGCCGCCGACGTTTTCGCCCGGAGCGGCAAAAGCCGCTGCTGAACTGAAAGCCATGGCCAGGGCCATGGCGGTGCACGCCAATATCATCGTTCGAATTTTCAAACGGAACCTCCCGCTCCTGCTGTTATGACGATTCACCGCGGCCGCCTGCGTGAAAACCCCGCCCCGGAGTCTTTGTGGACAGCGATGCCCGGCCGGGGCGCTGTCGGCGTCCGGTGGAACTGCCGCGGACCCAATGGTATCAGCCAGGGCCCCGATGTTTCAACAAAAAGTGTGGAAGTCTCAAAAATAGTTGACCTTTTTATCAGACATGCTACACATGTTCTCTTTGTGACGGACCGGCGGGCGCTCCCAGGACGCCTCCGGGGCCGGGAATGGGTATCCTCCCCCGCATCATCCAGCCGTACCCGCCCAACAGGCCACGCAAGGCGCCGGATTCCGGACACGCAGGACGCCGGTTCGCCCGGCCGAGGAATCTCCCGTGCGAATCCGGGACACCCACAAGGAGCAACCATGAGGACCGTCAGTTCCCTTCTGGACCAACACTGGTATGATCGATACAAGGCCATCTCGAGGCTCAACATACGCAGTTCCATCTACGACGTGACCAACCAGTGCAACCTGCGCTGCAAGGGCTGCTTCTTCTTCTCCTCGGGCGAGGACAAGGTGCGGGAAAAGACCGACATCAAGGAATGGCGCGCCTTCATCGACAAGGAGAAGGAGCGGGGTGTAAATCTGGCCATCCTCATCGGCGGCGAGCCCACGCTGCACATGGACCGCGTGGAGGCGTTCCACGACCGGATTCCCACCTACTGCGCCACCAACGGACTCATCAAGGTGGACCGCGACAAATTCCCGGACATGATGGTGGGCATCAGCCTCTGGGGCAGCCCCGAGGACGAGAAGGTGTTGCGCGGCAAGGACACCTTCGCCATATCCAGCAAAAACTACGCGGGCGACCGGTACACCTACTATCTGTACACGATCACGCCCAAGCAGGTGGGCAGGACCGAGCCGATCATCCGGAAGATACGGGACTTCGGCCTCAAGGTGCACCTGCAGCTTCTGTCCAATGACGAGAAGGTGGACGGGTTCATGTGGACTCCTGACCTGCTGGCCCGGGTGCGCGACGAGATGGACGAGATGCTGGACAAATATCCGGACACCGTGATTTCCAGCCACTACTACCACAAGGTCCTGTGCACCGGTGAGATGCTGGGCCGCAAGTGGGGATGGAGCGAGTGCCCCTCGGTCACCGAGCACCTGGACAACAGGAAACCCCGGCCAAAGCGCCTGATCCGTTTCATCCGGTGGGCCGCGGACCTGGAGACGACGCACCGGTGCTGCACGTCCGCGACCCGGGACTGCACGACTTGCAAGGACGGCGCCGCGCACATGAGTTGGGTCATGGTGAACAAGCGGGACCACATCCGCACCACAGAGGACCTGCAGAACTGGATCACGGTGTACGAGATGTTCGCCAAGCTGTATCGTTTCATCCCCTGGGATTGATCAACAGCCTGTCAAGGGAGATCGCTCCCATGCAACCCATTCCACATCAGGCCGACAGGACATGCCGGAAATCAACCGACGCCCCGTCATAATCGGCTATGACGCCGTCTCCCCCATGGGGGTGGACCTGGAAGGCCAGTGGGAAGCCCTTGCCTCCGGAGCCAGCGGATTGGGGGATCTCACCCGCATCGATTCGTCCGGGGATTTCCCGGTGAAGATGGCGGGACAGGCCCCGGACCTTCCCCGGGACGAATATGACTTCCTGGGTCCCAGGCATTCGGCCCAATGGACCTCTCCGATCTTCAGGTACGGCATGTACGTGGTGCAACGGGCATTGGATGGCGCCGGACTGGTTATCGACGACAGTCTGGGGCAGAGGGTCGCCACCACCTTGAGCACCGCCATCGGCGGTCTGGACGCGGTGATCGCGGCGGACCGGGACATGATTTCGCGCGGCAGGCTTCCCGCGCCCATGGTCAACCCCAATTCCTGCGTCAACATGATCGCGGGCAAGGCATCCATGCTCACCGGAGCCACCGGGCCCATCGCCACCACCGTCAGCGCCTGCGCCACGGGCAGCACCTCCATGATCACGGGCGCCATGTTCCTGGCCTCGGGTATGGCGGACGTCGCCATATGCGGGGCCGTGGATTTTCCGCTGATCCCTCCCATCGTCGCGGGTTTCGCCACCATGAACGGGGCATACAAGTTTCGCAGGACCGGGGAGAACCTGCCTCCGGAAGAGGCGAGCCGGCCGTTTTCCCGCGGCCGCAGGGGGTTCGTGATAGCGGAGGGGGCGGGGTGCGTACTTCTGGCCACCAGGGAGTTCGCCCGCGCGCATGGTCTTTCCCACGACATCGAGCTTGCCGGGTGGGCCACGACGTCGGACGCGCACCATTTCGTGATGCCGCGCCTGGAAACCGTTCAAAGGTGCATGGAGCAGGCCGTGGAGCATGCCGGGATTTCGCCCGGTGACGTGGCTTGCGTGAACGCCCATGCGGCCTCCACCAGGGTGGGGGACGAGATCGAGGCCCGGGCGCTTGCCAACGTGTTCGGGGACGACCCGCCGCCGGTCACGGCCAACAAGTCCCAGTTCGGGCATGCCATGGGCGCGTCGTCGGCACTGGAATCCATCTGGGCCATGCACGGCATGCAAAAGGACACGCTGTTGCCCACGCTGAATTACGATCCCGACCCGGACATCGCTCCGGTGCGGGTGTGCACGGAAACCACCGGCATGGTTCAGGAGTACGTGCTGAAAAACGCCTTTGGATTCGGCGGCTGCAACGCGTGTCTGGTTTTCCGGCGGACAGGATGAGGTTTGGTTGAATGAAGGCGCCGCGTAACAGACGGGTATTCGTGACAGGCTATGGCGCGGCCACGCCCCTGGGCAGGGATTTTCCCACCACCTGGGAGCGCGCGGTTCGCGGCGAGCCCGGATTCAACGAGGTGACCCGCTGCGAGGTGAAGCCGGCCAACGGAGTGGTGGGCGAGATCCCGGACTGGAACCCGCTGGAAACGGGTTTCGCGGACGCCAGGGAAGTGTCCTACTGGAACGCCGGGTTCGTCATCCTCACCATGGCCGTGGTCAGGGAAGCCATGGAACGTTCCGGCATCGCCGGCATCGACGAGATCAAGCCCCGCACCGCGTGCTTCATCGGCTCCGCCCTCAACGGCTGCGACTCCTACGGCATCGCCGTGAACAACCTCCGGGACAAGGGCCCCAACCACGTGAGCCCGTTTCTGTTGCCCAACCTCTGCTCCAACGTGCCCTCCGGCAAGGCCGGTGCGCTCATGGGATTCACCGGCCCCATATGGGCTCCCGGCGGCGCCTGCGCCTCCGGCAACCACGCCATGGGAGTCGGAGCCCGGATGATTCGGGACGGGGACATCGACTTCGTGCTGGCCGGCGGCGCGGACACTCCGCTCACCAGCGAGATCCTGTACGGATTCGCCAACATGAACGCCATCTATCGCCGCAGGGAGGGGGACCGGGCGTACGAGGACGTGGGCCAGGCGTCGCGGCCGTTTTCCGTGGACCGCAAGGGCTTCGTCCTGTCCGAGGGATGCGGCGTCGTGGTCCTGGCCGCGGAGGACAGTATCGAGGAGTACGGCCTGACTCCGCTGGCCGAGTTTCTTGGAGTGGGGTGGACGTCGGACGCCTACCATTTCACCAAGCCCAACCCTCCCACCATAATCCGGGCCATCCGCGAGGCGCTGGACGACGCGGGCGTGGCCCCGGAGGACATCCAGTACGTGAACTGCCACGGCACCAGCACGCCCAGGGGGGACTCCACAGAGGTGGAATGCCTGCGCGAGGTGTTTGGCGACCATTTGAAAAGGATGCCCATATCCTCCAACAAGTCCCAGATGGGGCACACCCTGGGAGCGTCCGCCTCCATCGAGGCGGCAATGACCATCGAGGGAATGAGGCAGGGGCTGATCCTGCCCACCATCAACCACGTCCCGGACCCCGCGCTTGGCGACGTGGACGTGGTGCCCAACGAGACACGCAGGCAGTCCGTGGAGATCGCCCTTTCCAACGCCTTCGGATTCGGCGGGACCAACTGTTGCGCGATATTCAGGGGAGTGTAGTATGAGGCCGAAGCCGTTTCTGCCACAGCTGTTGAACGGGGATGAACGATTCATACGTGACGGGCGGACGGGCACGGTGTGGCACAGGGCGCACCTGAGGACCCTGTACGCGGACACGGACCGCTCCTCGGTGGTGTACCACGCCAACTATCTGCGCTACTTCGAGTTCGGCCGGGCCAGCCTCATGCGCGACTTCGAGTACCCCTACGCGGAGGTCGAGGAAAAGGGCTACGTCTACCCCATCATCAGCCAGAGCATTGACTACTACCATCCTTTGCGTTACGACGATCCCATGTGGGTTCATACCCGGCCCGGCGAGCTGGAACGGGTCAGGATCACGTTCGACTACGTGATCACGCACGCCGAAACCGGGCAACTCATCTGCCGGGGCTACACCCGGCACTGCGCGCTCAAGGCATCGGGCGCGGTCACCGCCGTGGACGACGAGACGGTCCGAATGTGGAAGGCTTTTCCCAGATGACCGAACCTGTGCGGCAGGACGTGACAATCCCCGTGCCGGACTACTTCCACGACCACCACCTGGAAGGACAGGCGGTGGTGCCGGCGGTGGAGTCCATGTGCGTCCTGGCCGACGCTGCCGGGGAGCGGTTAGGGATTTCCGGCGCGTGCAGCGTGAACGCGGGTTTCCGCAGGTTTTTCTACGTGGAGCCCGGGGCCGGGGCCGTGGAGGCGGTGCTCGAACTGAAGCAGGTCGAGGACGGTGTCCACGCCATGCTGGGGGCCGGCCACACCGCGCAAAAAACCGGGATCACCCGTGTCAAGGACCATGTCACCCTCACCTTCGTCGAGGACCTGGACGTTCCCGTGCCGCCGCTGGAACTGGCCTGTGCGGCAGTGGGTCCGGCGCTCGCCGTGGACACGGAAAGCCTGTATTCGGAAGTGGTGCCGTTCGGCCCCGCCTTCCATAATCTTCGGGACACCGTCTATCTCACTCCGGACGGCGTGATCGCCACCATCGTGGCGCCCAGGTACGGCCCGCCATGCGGGGCCCTCGGGTCACCGTTCGTGTTCGACGCGGCCCTGCACGCGGCCTGCGCGTGGGGACAGCGGTACACGGGCGCGGTCACCTTCCCCGTGGGCTACGGCATGCGCAAGGTGTTCACCCCCACGGAACAGGGCTCCCTGTACTTCTGCCGAATCTTTCCGGGCGAGGCCAGGGGGCGCATGCTGACCTTCGACATCTACATCTACGACGAGGACGGCGAACTGGTGGAGGCGATATGCGAGGTTCGGATGCAGGACCTGTTCTCGGGCCGCATGTCCCCGGCGGAATGGGTGTACGAGAGGGAACCGCCGGATTTTTCCGTGATCGAGGACAACTGCCGCGCCTTTCTGTACATGAACAACCGCTGCCTCATGCCCTTTGCCAACAAGTGCCTGTCGCCCACCGAGCGCCGCCGCGCCGAGCAGCGGATGCCGGCGCGAAGGCCCCAATGCGCCTCGGCGCGCATTCTCATCAAGCAGCTCGTCCGGGAGGAGTTGGAGGTGGACGCGAGCCTGCATCCCCGTGAGATCGAAACCGCGTTGGAAGAGGAAACCTGCGCACGGTGCATGGTGTGCGGCGAAGCCTCGGAATTCCATTGCACCTCGGCCCATGCCGTGCGGTACACGGCCGCGGTGCTGGACGATTCCCCGGTGGGCGTACACGTGGAACGTGCCACGGACAGGCCGTTGCGCCGCGCTCAGGCGTTTTTGAGCAGCGAGGAGCAGAACATGTGCTGGGACTCGCCCCTGGGCGCCGTGGACGCGGCATGCAGGATGTGGAGCCTGAAGAAGGCGGCGGCCAAGGCCCTGGGCATTCCCCTGGTGCAGTCCTGGGCCGAGGTGCGGGTCGCAAGAGTCAGGGAAAAACACTCCCTGGCCGAGTACGGCGATCTGACCCTGGCCGCGCATCACGCATTGGCGCATGACCACCTGTTCACCCTCGTAAAGCTGTAGCGGAGCAAACGAGCCGCGCAAGCACTGGAGGGCAAGGCGTACCTGCGTACGCCGCGTCGACGAGGGACGAAGCGCAACACCGCGGATCGCGTTTTTGGACCGGCTTGTCGGTTCTTTCTGTTCCCGTACGTTTCAGCCTGTTCAGGAACGATGAGATGCAAGGCGCGCGAGTCGCAAGGAGCAAGGCGTACCCGTGTACGCCGCGTCGACGAGGGACGAAGCGCAACGCCGCAGATCGCGTTTTTGGACCGGCTTGTCGGTTCTTTCTGTTCCCGTACGTTTCAGCCT
>JBKHBM010000021.1:0-47473 GCA_046542385.1 Desulfatibacillaceae bacterium
TGAAAAACGCGATCTGCGCAGTACGCGTTTCATTCCTCGTCGGTGCGACGTACGCATGCCGCAAAACAAAGTCACCCTTATACAATATGGTCGGACAAATGAAAATACGGCCTTTCCCCCATCTTCGCCGCAACCCGCGCCGCGCCGGGCTTCACAAATCCCGGCAAATGGTTTACACAATGTTTACGTGCATTTTTGAAAACCGGCTTTGCGTTGCGTGCGCCGAATCGTCGATCTCCCGGAGGGTATTCGCATGTCAGCATCACACCTCGGGAAACTCGCGGGCAAGGACAGGATCAAGGTCCTTTTCCTGCGTTCTCCCAGGCACATCTGGCCCATTGTCAATGAAAACGACAACTTTTTGCTTCCACTGGCCTATCCGACCCTGGCCGCCTATCTCCGGGAGAACGTACCCGGCGTGGAGCTCCACATCCTGGACGCCACGGTTTTGCAGATGGGTTGGAATTCCCTGAGGAAGGCCTTGCGGGACATCCGGCCCGACGTCGTCGCCATAGGGGAGAAGACGGTGTACTGCCTGGAGGGGTTCCGGGCCTTTCAGGTGGCGCGGGAGGAACTGCCCGACGTGGTTTGCGTGGCCGGGGGCGTGATGTACACGGCGTTGCCGGGTTGGACCCTGGATACCTGCCCGGCCATCGACTTCGTGGTGCTGTACGAGGGCGAGGTCACCATGGCCGATCTCGTCACGGCCTTGCGGGAAGGACGCGACCCGTCCTCGGTGAGGGGAATCGCCTACCGCGACCCCGGGGGCGGCGTACGCCTGACCCCGGCGCGGCCGCTGGTGGAAAACCTGGACGACCTGCCCATGCCCGCCTACGACCTCGCCGGCCTGGACAATTACAAGCCGTTCGGCAAGCTGTGGCCCAAGGCCATCACCGTCCAGCGGTCCCGAGGCTGCATCGCCAATTGCAGCTTCTGCTCCTGGCGCATCCAGGAGGGCAGGCCCGAACTGGTGGGCGACCGGTACGTGAGCCACCAGGCCTACCGCACCAAGAGCGTGGAGAGGATGGTCGCGGAAGTGGAGTGGCTGTACAGGGAGTACGGCATCCGCTACCTGTTCTGGGTGGACGGCACGTGGAACGTGGACAGCGACTGGCTGGGGAGGTTTTCCGAGGAGATACTTCGCCGGGACATCAGGCTGGACGGCTGGTGGGCCTTCGTGCGGGCCGACAAGCTGCTGGAGCAGGAACGCGACGGCGTACTCGAGAGCATGGTCCGGGCCGGCTTCCGGCATACCCTGGTGGGTGCGGAACACGACTCCCAGTCCAGCCTGGATTACCTCAACAAGGGCCTTAGCGAGGCGGACGTCACGGAACAGGCCTTTCGCATGCTTTGCGAGAAGCATCCCCAGGTGTTCCGCCAGGCCACGTACATCACGGGCCTGCCCGACGACACCAGGGACTCCATCAAGGCGCTGCTCAGACACGCCCACCGATGCAACCTGGATTTTGCGGCGTTCCACCCGGTGCAGCCCTTTCCCGGCACCCGGTTTTACGAGGAAATGCAGGAGGAGGGCCTCATCGAGGAAACCGACTTCTCCCGCTACGACATGTTCTACCCGGTCATGCGCACCCGCCACGCCTCCAGGGAAGAGGTTGCCGACGCCACGAACTGGTGCTACAAGAACTTCGTGGCCAAAAAACCCTTTCGCTATGCCGCGCGCATGCTCTCGCCCCACAGGATTCGCCGGGACCTCCATCGCTGGTTCGCCTATGCGGTATTGCGGGTCATCCTGGCGGACATGAAGACGGCCCTGGTCGAGGGAGAAAAATTCAGCGGCTTCTCCAGTATCGGAACCATGTGGAAGCCTCGGTGGTACGACAGTTGACAGGGCGGGTCCGCCGGAAAACGGCGAAATACGCTCCCGGGCTCCGTAAACCGGACATCGGAATCGCGGTGCTGATCCTTGTCGCCCTTGTGGGCGCGGCCTCCTGGATGGATGTTTTCAGGGTCGCCACCCGAATCGCCCCGGCCGGGGTGAGACACGTCCATGGCAACCTGTACCGGTACGACATAAGCCCGCTGTGGGCGCCCTTTCTGGAGGTGCCTGGAGGCAGACCCGTGGTGGGGGCCATGCTGGGCGGGGACCCGGTCGGAAAATACGCCCGGTTTGCCCTGAAAAGAAACGGCGAACCGGTCCGGTCCCGCGCGGACAATCTCCTGGAAATTTCTGAACAGGGCGGCGGCACGTGGATGGTGGCGGACCGGACCCTGCTGTTCTCCTCGACGCACGGCGGCAAACCCGGAAAGGACGGCGTCCTGTACGAGGTTTCCCATCCGGTGCGGGTCTCCCGCGCCCTGGTGGCCCTTCCCCTTGCCGTGGGCCTTGCCCTTTTGTGGTTCCGTTTTGCCCCCTCCCGGACTTCTCGCGGGCCCGCGCGCCCCATGGGCCGGCGAGCCAGGGCCCTTGCATGGCTGTGCGCGGTGGGGACAGCCCTCCTGTGCGCCAACATTGCCGGGTATTTCGTCCCGCTCAGGGGACAGGGGCTGAACTATGAACAACATGCCTTTTTCTATCCCGTGGACATCACCATCGGTCCGGACGCGGCCCTGGGACTCCTTGTGAAGACCGAAGAGGAAACCACTCGCCAATACTGCGAACGGGCCACCTGGACCCTGCAGTCGGCCATGGCCTACTATTGGTCCGCCGAGGGCGAACATCGTTACGGCATGCGGGTTCCGGCATGGGAAAACCCGGTTCTGTACCTGCTTTCCATGCTCGACCCCGATGTCTTCACCTGGGAGTACGCGGACCACCGCGCCGCCCTGTCACGCGGCGTCGGCCTGTGCGGACAGCAGGCCACGGCCCTGGCCGGTTTTCTGGCGGAGAACGGCATCCCCGTGGCCGTGGCGTGGATGGAGGGACACGTGGTTTGCCAGGCCGAAGTGGAACCCGGCCGCCGGATCGTACTGGACCCGGCCCTGGGTCTTGTGCTGCCGTACGACCTGGAAACCCTGCGCGAACGTCCCGAATGGCTGCTGCAGCGTTACACGCTGGCGTGGAAACGTCTATTTCGGCCGGAACTGCACAAGTACGCGGACCTGTGCGCCGCCGTCACGGCTGGGGCGTTCGCCGGCGAACACATGGTGTCCTCCCCCCTGGTCGCCTCGAAGCCATGGGCCGCGACCCCAAGGGTGCGCGCCGAACGCATGCTGTACTTTCTCAAGTGGGCCGTCCCCCTGGTACTCATGCTTCCCCTGGCCCTGGTGTTCGCCGCACGCTTCGGCCGCCTGTACGCCCGGGGCATCGCCGTGATCGCCTTGCTCGTCCTTGCCGCCGGCTGGGTCGCGTGGATGGAGTTTCCTCATCTGGTGCCCATGAACCGGACCGAACCGATGAGGCAGTATCGTCCCGATTCGAGACCCCCCGCCCCGAATCAGACAGGAACTTTCCTGGACGATTTCACCACCATGCATCCCCGCTGGGCCGCCTACGAAAACGAGGGCGCGGGATACCACCGGCTCCTGGTGAAAAAGGATTCGGGCGTGGTCGAAATCGGGATAACCGCCGCCGCCACCTCCGAAGCCGAATCCGACTGCTCCCTGGAGGAAAAGACCGCGTCCCATGCATGGGGACGCCTTGAAACGAGGCTGAAAACGTCGGACGACAATTCGTCTCCGGCAGCGGGCACCATGGGCTGGGGCCTGTGGAGAAAAACGGACGAGCAGGGCGTCGATGCCGTGTGGTTTCTGGCCTGCTCGCCGGAAAGCAGCGGGGAGCTGCAGGGATTGCGGGCCATGGTGGTGCGTGACGGCGGGGTGGTGTTCTCCCGCCGCCTGGAGCTGGACCCCACGGAATGGCGCGAGTACGCAATCGAAACGTCACCCCGGGGCGCCCGGTTCTTCGTGGACGGGGCGCCGGTGGCCGAGGCCCCGGCCGGGTCCGTACCGGAAACCCGGTTCAAGGCCGTCATCTGGATGGACAACAAGGCCGTGAACACCACGGAGACCGGTTTTGAAATATCACATCTGAATGTGCCCCGGGACCGGTGGATCCGCATCGACAACGTCGCCTGGACGGACGGGACTGCGCTGGAGTAGCCGTGGACACCACGCGGCCGTTGCCCCCGAGGCGGCGGGACACCAGTGTCGCAGCCGGCCCGGAAAAACCCTCCGGGTACTTGACACCCCCGCTGATTTTCGCATTCCTTACCGGCGACCGCGCACCGCCCCCGGCGTTGCTTCATATTGGTGCGCGTTGTCGTGTCTTGTGGTTCGCCGTATCGAAGGAGTAACAGGATGCTGTTGAATATCGGGGTGTTCGTCATCGGACTGGCCCTTCTCTATTATGGCGCCGAATGGCTGGTGAAGGGGTCTTCCAGCCTCGCCAGGAGCCTTGGACTGTCCCCGGTGGTCATAGGCCTCACCGTGGTCGCCTTCGGCACCTCCTCTCCGGAACTGTTCGTGTCCGTGGTCTCCTCCATCGAGGACAAGAGCATGATCGCGGTGGGCAACGTGATCGGCTCCAACATCTGCAACATCGCCCTGGTCCTGGGCCTTTCCGCGACCCTGTTGCCGATCCGGGGAGACAGGGCCGTGGTGCGGCGGGACATTCCCGTGATGCTGGGCGTGAGCCTCCTCCTTCTCCTGTTCACCCTGGACTCGCACATAAGCCGGCTGGAGGGCGGAATATTGTTCGCCGGCGTCATCGCCTACACGTGGCTCAACATTCACCTCACACGCAGGTGGATGAGGCGGCACGGCGTGAACGGGGACGTTGGGGTCCCGGCGGTGGGCGAGTTGTCGGAGGTGGTGTTCGTGGACAAGCGGGGGGCGCAGTTGTTCTTCGTGATCCTGGGGATCGCGGGGGTGGTGGGTGGCGCGGAGCTGCTGATCAGCGCCGCGGTGTCCATCATGCAGGTCCTCGGGGTGAGCGAAAAGTTCATCGGTCTGACCATCGTCGCCTTCGGCACGTCCCTGCCCGAGCTTGCCACTTCGGTGGTCGCCGCGTTGCGCCGCGAAATGGACATCAGTATCGGCAACCTCGTGGGTTCCAACGTGTTCAACATCATGTCCGTCCTGGGCGTGGCCTCGCTGCTGCGTCCCATACCCATCCCCGGGGGGTTTTACGCCAGCGGCATGTGGATCGACTATGGCGTGATGATGGGCACGAGCGCCCTGCCCTGGCTCTTCATGCGCGAGGACCACGTGGTGGGCCGAAAGGGCGGCCTCGTGCTGCTGGCCTGCTACTGCGGGTATCTCACCTATCTCATCACGGAGACCATGTTCCTGTAATTGCGCGGCGACCCCGGCCGTCTTCCCCCGGGGCTCCGATCGGACGCGTTTTTCCCCGGTCCCGGACCCCGGGACAGGATCACACGCCCAAACCGCGTATCCACTCGGACACCTGCGTTTCCACCGCGTCCCGGACCTCCCGAACCTTGGCCAGCCGCGTTTCCCTCGTTCCCTCGAATCGGGACGGGTCGGGAAAGCTCCAGTGCAGCCGTGCCGTGATCCCGGGAAAGATGGGACACTTCTCCGCCTGGGACTCGTCGCATACCGTGATCACGTAATCGTACAGCCTGCCCTCGCGAAAAAACTCCAGGGCGCTGTCGACCGTGTTGCCGGAGAGGTCCAGCCCCTTTTCCGCCATGACGTCCACCACCAGCGGGTTGATGGCAGTGGGCGTAAACCCCGCGCTCTCCGCCTCGATTATCCCCTTGCCTTGTTGAACGGCAAAGGCCTCCGCCATCTGGCTGCGCGCGCTGTTGTGCACGCAAATGAAAAGCACCCTGATCTTCTTGTCGCTCATGTGTTTCGTCCCGGTTCGAGGTATGGGTTGACCACCGCGGGAGGCCCCTCCCGCGGCGCGGCAAAGGTTCATGGTACCTCGGCATTGTATGTGGAAGGTAAGGATCGTGTCAGGTTTGTATGAGACGGCCGCCAGGGGCCCTTGTCCTCCAGGCCCGTCCTCCTCGACAAAAAAAGGGCCATCCTTAACCAAACCCTAAACTTGTGGTCCCATGATGCCCTGACAAGCAGGAGAAAAGATCTCCTGCCTCTTTCCAATAACGAAATCCATCCAGGAGCCAGTTCACGCATATGCTTTACTCAGCCTTTCACGGCCCGCCGACATCACGGCCGACACAGGACGACAAACGAATGCTGCCTCACATAACCCAGGTTCGCCAACGGGACAAGCTGCGGGAGATCATAAAGGGCGGCAAGGTGTCCACGGTCTTCCAGCCCGTGGTGGATCTTCGCAACGGCCACATCTTCGCCCACGAGGCCCTGAGCCGTTTCGACACCAACGGGGCCTTTGTAGGCCCCGAGGAACTGTTCACCGCCGCGCAGCAATGGGAACTCACCGGTCCGCTCGAGCACCTGTGCCTGCGCACCGCGCTTGCCACGGCGGGAGAACTGGGCCTGGATGGCCGTCTTTCGCTGAACCTGTGCCCGTCCATATTCCGGCAGGCGGAGAACGACGACCACGGAGTGGAGGAAATCATCCGGAAAATATACCAGATGCGGGACCGGGTCATCGTGGAACTCACGGAGCGGTTTCTCATCCGGGACGACGGCAGGTTCCGCAAAACCGTGGACCGCTATCGCAGGCAGGGTTTCCGCATCGCCATAGACGACCTCGGCTCCGGTTACGCCGGGCTCAAGATGCTCACGCAAATCGAACCCTACATGGTCAAGATCGACCGCTTTCTCATAAGCGGCGTGGACCGTTCCGCCAAAAAACAGCTGCTGATCTCGTCGCTGGTGGACTTCTGCCACCGGATCAACTCCATGGTGGTTGCCGAAGGCATCGAGACCGAAGGGGAACTGGACACGGTGATGGACCTGGGCGTGGATCTCGGCCAGGGGTACTTTCTGGCAAGGCCCCAATCGCCTCCGGAAGACTGTTCCGAAGAGGCCATGGAGAGAATCCGCCTCGCCACGGCCAACCCTGGCCGGCAATGGCAGGCCTCCAACTTCGTGGGGGCCCTGGCGCAGTTCGTGGCGCCCGTGAGCGGAAAGGAAACCGTGGAACAGGTCGTGGCCCGCTTCATGCGCGAACCCGACCTTGCCGCCATCCCCGTCCTGGAGGGAAACCGGCCCATTGGCATCGTCCACAAGACCCGTCTGTTCTACCGCCTGGGCCAGCGATTCGGCTACGACCTCTTTGCCAGAAAGGAAGTCGAGCATGTCGTTGAAAAGGCCATGGTGCACGAAGCCCATACCGCCATCGAGGACGTTTCCCGAAAGCTCCTCACCCGCGAGGAGAGCGAGGTCTACGACGCCATCATTGTCGTCCACAACGGAGGATACCTCGGGATCACTTTCGTGCACCACATCCTGGAAGCCATCACGGACCAGAAGATCAACCTCGCCAAGCAGGCCAATCCCCTGACCGGCCTCCCCGGCAACAACCTCATCAAGCAGGAGATCGAAAACCGACTGTCCATGTCCAGCCTGTTCGCGGTCATGTATTTTGATCTCGACAATTTCAAACCCTTCAACGATCATTTCGGCTTTGGCCAGGGCGACCAGGTGATCCGGCTGGTGGGCAACCTCCTGAAGGACATGGTCACGAACTGGGATCCCCTGGCCCTCATCGGCCACGTTGGCGGCGACGACTTCGTCGTGGTGTGCCGCTCCCAGGGAATCGGGGCGCTGTGCGAGACCATCCTGGAACGCTTTGCCCGCCAGAGCGGAGCCCTGTATCCGGACGACGTGCTGGACGAAGGGCACTACATGAGCATCGACAGGAAGGGCCGCAGCAAACGCTACAGGCTTCTGTCCATGTCCATCGCCGTGGTCACCACGGAGCGTCGCGCCTACGGGGGGTACGCCCACCTTGCCTCCGTGGCCTCGGAGGTGAAGAAAAAGGCCAAGACCATTTCCGGAAACAGCTACTACGTGGACCAGCGCCAGGAGTAGCCCGGACAAAACCCCGACAGGCGCCGTTTCCTCCTTGCCACCCCCGGAGCCGCGGAAACGGCCTCCTTCGGCGGCCTGCGCCGATCCCTCACCGCGCCCGGACGCCGAGGCGTTCCTGGCGGGATCCTTCAATGGAGACCCTGGCGCCCCCGCTCCCCCTCCGTCCGATCACCTTCCATTGCAATTCCCGACAAAAAATGTCATTTTACATGTGAAAGGATCTTTCCGCCGTTCAGCCGTTTTCCGCCGGAGGGTTTGCCATGGCATCGCAAACACCCGAACCGGAGCAATGGGCCGTCGTCCTCATCGACGACGAGGCCGACATCCGCGAGGTCACCTCCATCACCCTGGAGGACGCCGGCTACTCGGTGCGCACCGCCATCGACGGCGCAAAGGGCATTGCGGCCTGCGAAGCCGCACCGCCCCACATCGTCATCACCGACATCCGCATGCCCGGTTCCCTGGACGGCCTGGCCGTGCTGGAGCAGGTGAAACAACGCTGGCCCGACACCGAGGTCATCGTGATCACCGCCTACGGCGACGTGGACATCGCCATCCGCGCCCTGCAGCTGGACGCTTCGGACTTCGTCACCAAACCCATCAACGCCGCCGCCTTGCACACCGCCCTGGACAGGGCACGGGACCGTTATCTCTCCCGCAAGAACCTGCGCGACCACGCCCGCCTGCTGGAGGAGGAGAACGCCCGCACCTCGGAGGAGCTGCGGCGGATCATGGCATGGCGCCGTGGTCTCATTGAAAATTCCATGGACGGCATCATGGGCCTTTCCCCGGACGGTGTCGTGGCCCACTGGAACCCCGCCATGGAGGAGATTGCCGGATACCGCCGGGACGAAGTGGTGGGGCGGCGGCGCTTCGACGACTTCATAGACGCCCGGGACCGCGACAGACTCATGGACGCCCTGGCCTCGGACAAATACGGAGGAAAGGGCCGGTTGTACGTCCACGAGGCCGGCCTGGCCGCCCGGGACGGCTCCCGCGTACCCGTCCGGGTTTCCGCGTCCACGGTGAACACCGGGGACGACCGGCCCGGCACGGTGTGGTTCTTCCGGGACCTTCGCACCCTGCGCCGCCTGGAAAGGGAAATGGAGGACCAGGCGCGCATGCTCCACCAGGACAAGATGATGTCCCTGGGCAGGCTGGCCGCCAGCGTGGTCCACGAAATCAACAACCCCCTGTCCGGCATCCTCAACTACCTGCGCCTCATGCAACGCACCATGGAACGCGGCGACCCCGGACCCGACAAAATCGCCCGGTTCCGGGAATACCTCGATCTGGTGGTGGGCGAAACCGCCAGGTGCTCGAACATCGTGTCCAATCTTCTCACCTTCTCCAGACGCACCGCCGATTCCACGGGACCGGTGGACGTCGACGACCTCCTTGAACGCTCCGCGTTGTTGAGCCGCCACAAATGCGAGCTTTCCGACGTGGACCTTGCGGTGCATTGCCAGCCGGACACGCCCCCCGTGGCCGGCGACTTCAACCAGTTGCAGCAATGCGTGCTGAACCTCGTGATGAACGCGGTGGACGCCATGCCGGACGGCGGGAAACTGACCCTTGCCGCGAGAAGGAACAACCGGGAGGACAGAGTGCGGATAGAGGTGCGGGACACCGGCCCGGGAATACCGGAGGATATCCTGCCCAACATCTTCGAACCGTTTTTCACCACAAAGGAGGAGGGTTACGGGGTGGGACTGGGCCTGTCCACCGTCTACGGCATCGTTCTGAACCACGGGGGCACGGTTCGCGCGGAAAATGCCCGCGACGGAGGCGCACGGTTCCTTTTGGACCTGCCTGCGGCCTCGACGGAAGACCGGGAGGGTTGATGGAAGCGAAAAGCAGGAGAAGCGCCATCGAGGAAACCGTACTCAGCTCCCACTGGCTGGAGCTGCTGGACCGGCTCAACCTGGGAGCCTACCTGGTGGGGCCGGACCGCAGAATCGCGGGCATCAACAAAACGGCCCGGATCATCATGGGCCTCACCGACGTGGAGGCGGTGGGCATGGAATGCCGGGGCCTCACGTGCTGCACGCCATGTCACGGCCAGTGCCCGTTCCACGCCGGGCAATGCGCGCCCCCCGACCTTCCCCCGGAAACCGGCTACCAGATCATCACCGGCGGCCACGACAAGCACCTCGTGACACGGGTGGTCATGCCCCTCAAGGATTCCGGGGGCCGCGTCTCCGGCTGCCTCACCGTCTTGCGCGACCACTCCGCCATATCCGACCTCATGGACCGCATAGATTACGAGGAGCACCGGCTCAAGTACATCCTCAACAACCTGGAACTCGCGGTCTTCACCGTGAACCGCGGCGGATACATCACCTTCTACAACAGGGCCGCGGAAAAGCTGCTCGGCTTCCCCAAAAAGGAAATGCTGGGCAGGGACTGCGGCGAACTGTTCGCCCACGACGCCCGCGCCCACGTTGAAAAGCTCAAAACCGCCGTCGCGAACAACGAGGAGCAGCGCGGCCAGAGGGGATGGATGCGCACCCGGAGCGGGGAAACCATTCCGGTTTCCGCGAACTACATGGCGTTGAAAAACGCCAAGGGCGCCGTGGTGGGCGGCATCGCCACCTTCAGCGACCTCACCCTGGTGCGCCAGCTGGACCGGGTCATGCGCGAGCAGTACAGGTTTCGCGACATGATCGGCAAGGGCCCGGAAATGCAGCGCATCTTCGATCTCGTCTCCGTTGTGGCCAGGACCGACGCCACCGTGCTGATCGAAGGCGAAACCGGCACGGGCAAGGACCTGCTCGCCAAGGTGATACACAACGCAAGCACCCGGGCGGACGCGCCATTTGTGAAGGTGAACTGCGCGGCCCTCCCGGACACCCTCCTGGAATCGGAACTGTTCGGCGTGAAAAAGGGGGCCTTCACGGGCGCGGACCAGGACCGCGGGGGCCGCTTCCAGGAGGCGGACGGCGGCACCATCTTCCTGGACGAGATCGGCGACCTCCCCCTGTCCCTCCAGGCCAAGCTGCTCCGGGTTCTCGAGGACAAGGAGTTCTACCGCCTGGGCGGCGCCTCCACCGTCAAGGTGGACCTGCGAATCCTCTCCGCAACCAACCGCGACCTGGGCGCCCTCGTGGAAAAGGGACTGTTCCGCGAGGACCTCTACTACCGCCTCAACGTGTTTCGCATAGAACTGCCGCCCCTGCGTCGCCGACCCGAAGACATGCCCCTGCTCATCCGCCACATCCTGCGCCAGCTCTCCGCGGCCCGGGCCGTGTGCCCCCCGGAAATCTCCGCCGGAGCCATGGACATCCTGCTCAACCACCGCTACCCCGGCAATGTCCGGGAACTGGAAAACATCCTGGAGTACGCGCTGATCATCTGCCCGGACCGCACCATCGAGCCGACCCACCTTCCGGCCTGGCTGCAGCGGGACCTGCCTCCGTTACCCGGACGCGCCGAAGGTCCCCGCCCGGACGACGCACGGCGGAACATGGAACGGGAACGCATCCTGTCCGCTCTCAGGGAAAACGAGTGGCACCGTACCCGCACGGCCGAGGCCCTGGGCGTGGATCGCACCACCCTGTGGCGCAGGATGCGTCGCCTGGGTATCGGCAACGACTGCCCGGGCTGATTGTTGCAAAAATGCAACAATTGTTGCAATGATGTTGCGCAACGACCAGGGAACACCGCAACACTTCGCCGACCGATCACCACGGACACGCTTCGCCTCGGACCACCCCTCCCAATGCAAGCCCAACGCCGCGCCATGCCCGCGTCGACAATTTCCACCGATTTCCCGAACAGCCGCCAACCGCGACCCCTGGCCGGGAGGCACTGCCTCGGGCGTCTCCTGCAACACCCGTCAATCCAGGCGCATAAAGTAAATTTCATCATTTCAGCATGTTATACAAAAACCCGCCACGTGGTACGCTTATTGCCTGAATGAATGCCAAGCCCGGGCTTTCCCCCGGGCAACGAGGTGTCCATGGCAAGCGCCGGAATCCTCATAGTGGATCGCGACCAGGATGTTCGCACCTTCGCGAAAAATCTCCTGGGAGCCGCCGGATACCGGGTGCACGAAGCGGCCTCGGCCGACGAGGGCATGGCCGCGGCCTCGGCCCGGCGCCCGGACCTGGTCATCCTCGAGGTCATGATGCCCGACTGCGGCGGGCTTCGCATGTACGGCAGGCTCCTCAACGACGAAAAGCTGCGCCGCATACCGGTCGTGCTGGTCTCCCACCTGTCTCCGGAAACATTCTCCCACTATCGCACCACCCAGGGCTTTCTCACTGACCAGTCCGTACCGGAACCCCAGGCATATCTGGAAAAACCGCTGGAAAAGGACGAACTGCTGTACATCGTGGAGCGCCTGCTCACGGAAGGGATCGCGAAGCGGGCGGCCAGGGGCCCCCGGCCGGTGGCCGGGCCCCGGAGGAATCCCTGAATTCGGACACTCCAGGATCGGGGGTACGACATGCCTTTGCGAATCGGCTTCTACATCTGCCACTGCGGAATCAACATCGCCCACAAGGTGCGCGTGGAGGAAGTGGCGGACTTTGTCCGCGGCCTTCCCGGCGTGGCGGTGTCCCGCGACTACAAGTTCATGTGCTCGGACCCCGGTCAGGAGATGATCGAGCGGGACATCGGGGAGTACGGGTTGAACCGGGTGGTGGTGGCGTCGTGTTCGCCCCGGCTGCACGAGAAGACCTTCCAGGGTGCGTGCGCGCGGGCGGGGTTGAATCCGTTCCTGTTCCAGATGGCCAGTGTGCGCGAACAGGTTTCGTGGGTAACGGCGGACGAGGACGAGGCCACGACAAAGGCGAAGTCGTTGTCCGCGGCCGCGGTAAACCGGGTGCGGCGGCACGACCGGCTGACCCGGCGTGAAGTGGGGGTTAGCCCGGACGTGCTTGTGGTGGGCGGCGGCATCGCGGGCATGCAGGCCGCGCTGGACATCGCGGACTCGGGCCGCGTCGCGTGGCTGGTGGAGCGGGACACCACCATCGGCGGCCACATGTTGCAGTTCGACAAGACCTTTCCCACCCTGGACTGCGCCGCGTGCATCGGCACTCCCAAGATGGTGCAGGTGGCCCAGCACGAGAACATCCGCCTTCTCACCTACAGCGAAGTCCGGGAGGTTTCGGGATACGTGGGCAATTACACTGTCACGGTGGAGCGAAAGCCCCGTTTCGTCATCGAGGGCAAGTGCACGGGTTGCGGCGAATGCGCCCGGGTCTGCCCGGTCAGCGCTCCCAGCGCCTGGGACGTGGGCCTTTCCGAGCGCAAGGCCATCTATCGGGCATTTCCCCAGGCGGTGCCCATCACCTGGTGCATCGACAAGAAGGATCGGGCCCCGTGCGTGGGCGCGTGTCCTGCCCACGCCAACGTGCAGGGATACGTGCAACTGGCAAAGGCGGGGAAATATGCCGAGGCCCATGCGGTGATCATGGACCGGATTCCCCTTCCCGGGGTCCTGGGCAGGGTATGTCCGCACCCATGCGAGGGATACTGCCGCAGGGCCGAGGTGGATGCACCCGTTGCCGTGCGCGATCTCAAGCGGTTCATCGCCGACCAGGTGGACCCCAGGGCCATGCTGCCCCCGGACATCGGGGAAAACGGGAAAAAGGTCGCGGTGGCGGGTTCGGGCCCTGCCGGCCTCACCGTGGCCTGGGACCTCAGGCGCAAGGGGTATGCGGTGACCATATTCGAGGCCCGGGAAAAACCCGGGGGAATGCTTCGCTATGGAATTCCTGACTACCGTCTGCCCCAGGACCTGCTGGACCGGGAGATCGACGCCCTGCTGCTCACCGGCATCGACCTCGAATGCAACACCCGCCTTGGCGTGGATATGACCCTGGCGGATCTGGGAGAAAAGGGCTTTGACGCCGTGTTTGTGGCCGTGGGCGCGCAGAAGGGACCGCGCCTGGGGGTTTCGGGCGAGGACGCCGGGGGCGTTGTGGATGCGGTGGAATTTCTGTGCAGGGTAAACGCCGGGGACCTCACGCCGCCGGGAAGGCGGGTCGCCGTGATCGGCGGCGGAAACGTGGCCGTGGACGCGGCCCGGGTGGCGCGCCGCCTGGGGGCCGGGGAGGTCACCCTGGTGTACCGTCGGACCAGGGCGGAGATGCCCGCCTTTGACGAGGAGATCGAACTGGCCATCGAGGACGGCGTGGCCATACATGAACTGGCCGCGCCCGTGGGGGTGAACACGGATTCGGGCAGGGCAGCGGGCCTGGTGTGCATCCGCACCCGCCTGGGGAAACCGGACGGAAGTGGTCGGCGGCGGCCGGAGCCGGTGGAGGGAAGCGAGTTCGTGATCCCGGTGGACTGCGTGATCCCGGCGGTCGGCCAGCGTGTGGAGGCTGACTGGCGCCACGGGGCGGACATCGAGTGCACCTCCCGCAACACGGTGTGCGTGGCCGCGGACACGGGCCGCACCAACCTGCCCCATGTCTTCGCGGGCGGGGACTGCGTGACCGGACCGGCTACGGTGGTGGAGGCGATCGCCGCCGGACATCGGGCGGCGGACGGCATCCACGCGTTTCTGAGCGGCGAATCGGAGGCTCCCGGAGCCGGTGAAGCGGAGCGACCCGCCGAAAGGGAACTCAAGCTGAAGGAGGGCGACTGGGCCGACGCGCCCGAAGGCCTGCGGCCCGCCGCCCGGCGGCAGGCCGGACACGTGCCCGCCGACCGCAGAACCTCGGGTTTTGACGAGGAATCCGTGGGCCTTTCCGAGGAGGACGCCCTGGCGGAGGCGTCGCGATGCCTGAACTGCGGCGTGTGCAGCGAATGCATGGCCTGCGTCGCCGCGTGCGAGGCCAACGCCATCGACCACGACATGGCCCCGGAATTCGTGGAGCTGAAGGTGGGCAGCATCATCCTGGCCACGGGCTACGACGTGATGGACCCCTCTCCACTGAAGAACTACGGGTACGGCAGGCTTCCCAACGTGTACACCGGCCTCGAGTTCGAGCGCCTCAGCAACGCCACCGGACCCACCGGGGGCCGCATCCTCATGCGAAGCCCGGACGGCGGTTTCGAGCACCAGCCCCAGAGCGTGGCCCTGGTCCACTGCGTGGGCAGCCGGGACCAGCGGTACCACCCCTACTGCTCCAGGGTCTGCTGCATGTATGCCCTGAAGTACACCCACCTGATCAAGGAGAAGGTGGGCCACGACACCGAGGTTTACGACTTCTACATCGACATGCGCTGCTTCGGCGAAGGCTACGAGGAATTCTACCGCCGCTGCCAGGAGGAGGGTACCAGGTTCATCCGCGGCCGGGTGGCGGAGATCACGGACCGGGCCCTGTCCCCGGAGGAGGAGGGCAAGCTGGTGGTCCTGGCCGAGGACACCCTCCTGGCCGAGGCCGTCCGCGTGCCCGTGGACATGGTCGTTCTGTGCAGCGCCATGGAAGCCCGTGACGACGCGGCGGCCGTTGGCCGGATTTTCGGAGTGAACCAGGGCGCGGACGGCTTCTTCCTGGAGGAGCACCCCAAGCTGGGGCCGCTTTCCACGGCCACGGACGGCGTGTTCCTGGCCGGCGCCTGCCAGTCGCCCAGGGACATCCCGGACACCGTGGCCCAGGCCTCCGGCGCGGCGGCCAAGGCAATGGCCCTGGCTGACCGGGGCCGGGTGGAGATCCCCTCGGCCATCTCCCACATCGACCCGGAGATGTGCGCGGGATGCCGGATATGCGCCGGGTTGTGCCCGTATTCGGCCATCGGATTCGACGAACGCCACGGCGTGTCCGTGGTGAACGAGGCCCTGTGCAAGGGATGTGGAAGCTGCGCCGCCGCGTGTCCCTCCGGCGCGGCCCAGGTAAGGCATTTCACGAAGACCCAGGTATTTTCCGAACTGTTCGGCCTGATGGACGCACTGCACGGCGTGGGAGGTTGAGGCATGGAAAAGGCCATGGAAAGGCGAGAACCGCGGATCGTGGCATTCGTCTGCAACTGGTGCACGTACACGGCGGCGGACCTGGCCGGCACGTCCCGGCTTCTGTACCCGGAAAACGTCCGGCTCATCCGCGTCATGTGCACGGGAATGGTGGATACCCAGTATGTGATCAAGGCCTTTTTGGAAGGCGCGGACGCCGTATTGGTTTCCGGATGCCATCCCGGTGACTGCCATTACCAGAACGGCAACTACAAGGCGCGGCGCAGGCTCAAGCTGCTCAAGGCGATTCTGCCGCGGTTCGGCGTCGATTCGGACAGGCTGCTTCTGACCTGGATCGGGGCGAGCGACGGCATCCAGTTCGCCGAGATCATGCGGGAATTGACCGACCGCATACGAGGGATGGAGCCCAATCGCGCGGGCACGGCGGCGTTCACATAGCGGGTCGCGAAACAAAGGAGGCGGACCATGTCCCTGTGGGCAAGGTTTTCGGACGAAACGACGGACGAGAAGGCGGCAATGGTGGAACTGTTGCGCACCCTGATGGACCAGGGCGTGGTGGAGGCCGCGCTGTGCCAGGCGGAAACGGCGAACGGCGGGCTTCCCGTGCCAGTGCTGTTTTCGGACCCGGAGGAACTGTCCCGAGCGGCCCCGTTGTCCCGGGTGTTTCCCGTGAACGCGGCGCGGATGGTGTCCCGGCTCACGGCCCGGCCCGGACAGGGCAGGATCGCGGCCGTGCTCCGGCCCTGCGAGGTGCGCGCCCACCTGGAACTGGTCAAGCTCAATCAGAGCAGCGGCGAGGACGTGCTTTGCGTGAGCTTCGACTGTCGGGGCGCCGTGGAGAACGGCGCGGCCGGAACTCCGGAAAGCGTGGGCACGGACATGGCCCAGGCGTGTACGGCCTGCACGCGTCCCGTGGGCGACATGGCGGACCTTTGCGTGGCCACCCTGGGCGTGGAAGGCGGCGGGATGTTGATCAGCGCCAACACCGAAGCCGGACAACGCGCCATGGAGACCCTGGGCCTGGCCGGGGCAACCGAACCGCCGGGCAGAAAACGGGCGGTCGACGAGGTTCTGGCGGAGAAACGGGAGGCCCGTGACGCCATGCTGGCCAAAACCGCCGACGCAGCCGGAAGCCTGGAAAAGCTGGCGGACTGGCTGTCCAGGTGCGTGGCGTGCGGCAACTGCCGGGTGGCCTGCCCGGTATGCTATTGCCGGGAGTGCGTGTTCCAGACCTCGGCTTTGTCGCACGAACCCGTGCAATACCTCAAGTGGGCCAGACGCAGGGGCAGCCTGCGCATGCCCGCGGACACCCTGTTCTACCATCTCACGCGCATGGCCCACATGAGCCTGTCCTGCGTGGGTTGCGGCCAGTGCGCGAACATGTGTCCCAACGGAGTGGGCGTGTTCGAGTTGATGGCCCTGGCCGCCGACACGGCCCAGCAGGCGTTTTCCTACGAACCGGGCATGGACCTGTCCACCGGGCCGCCGCTCGGAGAGTGGAAGGAATCCGAGTTCGAGGAGATCGTGGGCATGCAGGGTGTCTGAACCGCCGGTTCCGGGTGCGGTCCGGAAACCGGGAAAGGACGACGAAACCATGGGCAGGAAGCTGGGCAGGGCCCTGGTGGTGGGGGCCGGAATCGCGGGAATACGCGCCTCGCTGGACCTCGCCGAAGCCGGTTACGGCGTGGTCCTCGCGGACAGGGAGTTGTACGTGGGCGGCATGCTCACCCGCCTCGAACACCAGTTTCCCACCAACCACTGCGGCATGTGCCGGATGCTGCCTGCTTCCGGCCTGGAGGCCGTGGCCGAGCACTGCCTGCGCAAGGGACTCTTCCATGAGAACATCGACATCCTCCTGGGCGCGGAACTCACTTCCATCGAGGGGGAGCCGGGCCGCTTCACCGCGACACTGAGGCGCGCCGCAAACCCGGTGGATGCGGACCTGTGCACCGGCTGCGGACTGTGCGAAACCGTGTGCCCGGTTTCCGTTCCCGACCCGCACAACGCCGGGTACACCATGCGAAAGGCCATCCACCGCGCCCTGCCCCACGCGGTGCCCGGTACCTGGATGGTGGACACGGCCACGTGCACCGAGTGCGGCGAGTGCGTGCGTGTCTGCCCGACCTCGGCCATCACCCTCGGAGACCCGGAGAAGAAATCCTTCACCGTGCTGGTGGTGGATGACGAGCGCATCGTCCGGGAGTCCTTGTGCGCGTGGCTGGAGGACGACGGGTACACGGCGGTGGCCGCGTCCTCGGGACGGGAGGCGCTGGACCGCCTGGAACAGGGGGACGTCTCCGTCATGCTGGCGGACATCAAGATGCCCGGCATGGACGGGGTGGAACTGCTGCACCACGCCATGGAGCGGCAGCCGGGCCTCACCGTGGTGATGATGACGGCCTACGCCACGGTGGACACGGCCGTGGAGGCCATGAAAACCGGTGCCCGGGACTACCTGGTCAAGCCGTTCGAGCCCGAGGACGTGCTTCGCCTGGTGGGCGAGGTGTACCAGGAGACCGTGGCAAAGCGGGACACGAGCATCGAGGTGGGCGCGGTGATCCTCGCCGGGGGCGTGGGATACCACGATCCCAGGGAGGGCAAAAACCAGTTCGGCTACGGCGAGTACGAAAACGTGGTCACCGGCCTGGAGTTCGAGCGCATGCTGTCCGGCATTGGGCCGTGCCCGGACGGTCTGGTGCGTCCGGGCGACGGCAGGCCGGTGAGCCGGATCGCCTGGATTTCCTGCGTGGGGTCCCGGGACCTGCAAAGCGGCGCGGATTTCTGTTCCACGGTGTGCTGCATGTATTCCATGAAGGAGATGATGCTGGCAAAGCAGCGCTTCGGTCCGGGCCTTGCCACGGACTACTTCCTCATGGACCTGCGGGTGTACGGCAAGGGCCACCAGAGGTACGCGGACAGCGCGGTGCGCGACGCCGGCGTATGCCTGGTCCGGGGCAGGGTCCACTCCATCGTCCGGAACCGGAAGACCGGGGACCTTCTGCTGAGGTGGTGCGACGAGGGCGGACACGTTCACGAGGACGTTTACGACATGGCTGTCCTGGCCGTCGGGCAGCGTCCCACCCGGGGCCTGTCCAGGCTGGCCGGGGCCGCCGGCGTGGAGACCGACGAGCTGGGTTTTTTCCGGACCACGGACGCCGAGGGCCTGACGACCACCCGGGACGGCGTGTACCTGGCCGGGTCCGCGGCGGGTCTCAGGGACATCGCCGATTCCGTGACCCTGGCGTCGGCGGCGGCCGCGCGAGCCTCGAAGACCATCCAGGCAGCTGGTGGCGGTTTGGCGGAGGCGGAGCATCCGGGGCCGGAAGCCATGGACCTCGCGGTCCAGCCGTCCAGAATACTTGTAGCCCTGTGTACCTGCTCGGACCGGTTCGCGGAATGGGCCGGGATCATGTCGGAACGGATTGCCGGCAACCCGGACGTGTGCGCCGTCCAGACACTGGGCATGGCCTGCGCACCGGAAACGGTGGAGCGCCTGCGGAAGATGGTGGAAAAACACCGTCCCAACCGCGTGCTGCTCGCGGGCTGCCACCCTCTGGCTCACGCGCCCCAACTGGCTGACGCGGCGAAAGCCACCGGCCTGCCCCGCTCCATGTGGGACGCGGTGGACGTATTCACCACCCTTGTCTCATCGAGCGAACATGCGGGTGAAACCGCCTGCCGGGACGTGGCCATGGCCCTGGCCCGGCTGGGCCGGGCCGAACCCGCGCCGCCGGAACGCCGCGCCGTGGTCCGCCGCGCCCTGGTGGTGGGAGGCGGTCCGGCCGGGATGTCCGCGGCCGGGATGATCGCCGGCCATGGGTACGACGTGGTCCTGGTGGAAAAAACCGACCGCCTGGGCGGCAACCTCCTCTGGCTGCGGCGCGACCTGTCCGGAGAGTCCTTTTCCGACCTGATGGACGGCCTGCGCACGGAAATGGAGAAGAATCCGCGGATCACGGTCATGCTCAACAGCCGGGTGATGGACACCCAGGGCCGGGTTGGGGATTTCACCACCACGGTCCGGGACGCCGAGGACAGGGGCGAGGTGATCGAGCACGGCGTCACCGTCGTGGCCACGGGCGTAAACGAGGCGTCCATGGAGGACATGGGATACCCTGCGTCCGAAAGGGTGATAACACAGAAACAACTCGAACGGCGCCTGGAACAGGGCGGGGAAGATGTCCCCGGGATTGCCGTGATGATCCAGTGCGCCGGGACGAGAAAGGAGCCACGAAACTACTGCAGCCGGGTATGCTGCCGCACCATGCTGCGCCAGGCCATGGAGGTCAGGGAGCGGAACCCTGAAGCCAGGGTGTTCGTGCTCTATCGTGACATCATGGTCTGCGGATTCGACGAGGCCCACTACACCCGGGCCCGGGCCGCCGGAATCCTGTTCATCCGCTACGATCCAGCTGACGAACCAGGGGTCCGCGAGGACGGTGAATCGGTGTTGGTGACGGTGCGGGACCCCATGCTGGATCGCACACTGGAGATCGAGGCGGACGTCGTCGTGCTGGCCGCGGGCGTGGAACCCGGCACGGACGGGGAAACCGCCGCCGCGCCGGGTATCGGGGTCGATTCCGACAAGTTTCTGCGAGTCGCCGATCCCAAGTGGCGGCCCGTGGATTCGCACAGGGCCGGCGTCTTCGTCTGCGGCGCGGGCGCCGCTCCCAGATCCGTGGCCGACTCCGTGGCGTCGGCCGAGGCGGCCGCGGCACGTGCGCTTACCGTTCTGGGCAGGGAGTACCTCTGGGGCCGCCGGGGCGCGGCCACGGTTCGGCACAGCCTGTGCTCGCTGTGCGAGCGATGCGTGGAAACGTGTCCCACCGGCGCCAGGAGCGTGGACGAGGAGGAGGGCCGGATCGTGATTGACCAGGCCGTCTGCGTGGGATGCGGCGCCTGCGTGGCCGTCTGCCCCAACAAGGCCTCGATCCTGCCGGGCATGCCGCCCGGGCAGATGTTCGCCGTGATCGAGGAGGCCCTCGGCGACGGATTTCCCGGAACGGCGCAAAAGGAGGCGACATGAGCGATGACACCCGATCCGTAGTGGTGCGATCCCGGCATGAGAAGCCCGGTCAGAGGGAAACGGCCGCCGCGCTCATGCGGGAAATCCGGGAGATGATGTCCGCGTGCATGCAGTGCGGCACGTGCACGGGATCATGCCCCAATGCCCCGGACATGGACGCGACGCCACGCCGGATGTGGCGGATGGTCCAGGCAGGCCGGTTCGACAGGATATGGGAGACCAGGACCTTTGCCCTGTGCTCGGCCTGCTACACCTGCACGTTGCGCTGTCCCCGGGGTTTGCCCCTCACCGATGCCATGGCCGCGCTGAAGCGCCTGGCAGCGCTGGTGGTGCCCGGCCATGACCGGGGCGGCGTCGTGTTTGCCAGGTGTTTCCTGAACAACGTGCGGAAAACCGGCAGGCTGCATGAAAGCGCGTTCATGACCTCGTACCTGCTTTCCCTGGGGAGCCCCGGGGCCATGCTGAGATTCAGCCCCCTGGGCGTACGCTTTCTGCTCCGGGGCAAGATGGGGCCGCCCTTTGTCCCCGGGCGGCGCGGCGGGCCCGTGGACGTGCTGTTCGCGGAAGCCGCCAGACGGGAGGGTTGGTAAATGGACTACTTCTATTATCCCGGGTGTTCCCTGACCCGCACGGCGCAGGAATACGACGCGTCCACACGGGCGGTCATGGACGCGCTGGGCGCGAGGCTTACGGACATTCCGGACTGGGTGTGCTGCGGAGCCAGCGTGGCGTGGGCGAAAAGCCGTCTGCTGTCCCTGGCCCTGCCTGCCCTGAACCTGGCCCTTGCCGAGGAACAGGTGCGGGAGGAAAGGGCCGTGCCGGACGTACTGGTGCCGTGCAGCGCATGCTACCTGAACCTCAAGAGAGCCCGCGAGGAGTTCATGCAGGACCCCGCGGCGCGCCGGGAGGTGGGAGAAATGCTGGAAGCCGCGGGGCATCCGTTGTCCCGGCCCGCACGGGTCCGGCATCTTCTGGAGGTCCTTTCCCTGGACATGGGCGCCGAGCGGCTGGCCGGGGCGGTGTCCCGGCCTCTTTCCGGGATGGTGCTGGCCCCGTATTACGGATGCCAGTGCATACGGCCCTATGTGGAGTTCGACGACCCGGAACGGCCGCAAAGCATGGAGCCCCTGCTCCGGGCGCTGGGCGCCGAGGTCTTCACCTGGGACATGGGAGGCCGCTGCTGCGGGGCCTCCAACATGACCACCCACCCGGAGGCGGGAAACCGGCTTTCCGGCGCGATTCTCGAGGCGGCGCAAGGCGCGGACGCAATCGTCACCGTCTGCCCCATGTGCCAGATGAACCTCGAAGCCTTCCAGAAAAGCCTGTCCCGGAAGACGGGCGAGGACCTGTCCGTTACGGTTGTCTACCTGCCCCAGATTATCGGCCTCGCCCTGGGCATGGAACCGGAAACCGTGAAACTGGGCAAAAACCTGGCCGTGCAACCGGAATTTCGTTCCCTGTTGCCTGGAAGGGCCGCGGAACAGGCGACCGCGGCCCGCAGCCTGAACAATCCCGACCGGGCCGGGCTGGAGTGGATCGGCGCGGACGCCTCCGGCGCCGGCGACACGGGGACCGACAGGAATGACGAACCATGACACACCATCCCAGAAGCCTGAGACTCAAGCTGTCCCTGGCGGTGGGAGCCGTCCTCCTGGCCACCATCCTCGCGTGGTCCTGGTTCCACATCCGCTACGAAAAGGACCGCGCCATGTCCAACATCGCCCGGGACGCGGACAGGCTTTCGGACACCATCAAGCTGGGCACCCACTACGCCATGATGCTCAACTCCAGGGACGACATAAACCAGATCATCAACAACATCAGCCGCCGCAAGGACATCCTTAACATCCGCATCTACAACAAACAGGGCGAAATCAAGTTCTCCAACAACCCGGAGGAGGTGGACCGGGAGACCAACATCCGGGACGAGGCCTGCTACATCTGCCACGAAACCGAACCGCCGAAGGTGGACGTGTCCCTGGAAGAGCGTGTACGCTTCATGCAGGGCCCCGACGGAACCCGGCAACTGGGCATCATCACCTCCATCCCGAACGAGCCGGGATGCTCGTCCCCCGCCTGCCACGTGCACTCGCCCGACCAGCAGATCCTGGGCGCCATGGACGTGGCCGTATCCCTGGCCGGCACGGAGCGACAGATCGCGCATTTCAAGGAGGCCGTGGTCTGGCTGGCCGCCATGCTCTTCCTCGCTTCGGCCGCCGCCATCTTTCTCATCGTCAACCGGTTCGTGAACCGTCCCATCCACCGGCTCATCCTGGGCACCAGGCACATTGCCGGCGGAGATTACGAAACCCGCATCGAGCTGCGACAGAACGACGAGATGGGCGAGCTGGCCCAGGCCATCAACCGGATGAGCTCGGAGATCGGGGCCAAGCAGGCGGAGCTGGATCGTCAGAGGGAGGAGTACCAGAACCTGTTCGAGCTGGTTCCCTGCCTTATTACCGTGCAGGACCGTGAATACAGGCTCATCAGATACAATCGGGAGTTCGAAAGAAAGTTCTCGCCCCGACCCCTGGAATACTGCTACACGGTGTACAAGGGCAGGGAAACCAGGTGCGAGGGATGCCCGGTGGAAAAGACGTTCCGGGACGGACGGTCCCATTACGGCGAACAGTCCGGGATGAACCGCGACGGCACGGAAAGCTACTGGCTCACCAAGACATCGCCGATGCGGGACTCGTCGGGCCGCATTGTCGCTGCCATGGAGGTGAGCCTGGACATCACGCACCTGAAACTGCTGGAAAGCCGGCTGGCCGCCTCCGAGGAAAAATACCACACCATATTCAACAACATACCCAATCCGGTTT
The DNA here is from genome assembly GCA_046542385.1 of Desulfatibacillaceae bacterium. Lineage (GTDB taxonomy): Bacteria > Desulfobacterota > Desulfobacteria > Desulfobacterales > Desulfatibacillaceae > JBKHBM01. The sequence continues at coordinate 23,609 of JBKHBM010000021.1, forward strand.
TCGTCATGGACGCGGAAACCCTGACCATCCTGGACTGCAATGAAAGCGTGCTTCCGGTGTACGGACTGGAGCGCGAAAACCTCATCGGAAAGAGCTTTCTGGAACTGTACCGGGACGACACTCCCGAAGCGCATGCAGCCGCCCTGCGGCGTCGGACCTCCATCAACCAGGTCTGGCACCGCGGCGGGGATGAACGCAAAATCGTGGTCAACCTGCGCGTGGCGAAATCCGAGTACGCTGGCAACAAGGTCTACCTGGTAACGGCCAGCGACATCACCAAGCGCCTGGAGGCGGAACAGCAGCTCATCCAGGCCAGCAAGCTGGCCACCCTGGGCGAAATGGCCACGGGCATCGCGCACGAACTGAACCAGCCCCTTTCCGTGATCCGCACGGCCAGCAGTTTTCTCATTCGAAAAATCGACCGGGACGAGCCGATACAGGACGAGGTGAGCCACACCATGCTCACCAAGATCGACTCCAACGTGGAACGGGCCACCCGGATCATCGACCACATGCGCCAGTTCGCAAGGAAATCGGACATGGACTTTGAACCGGTGCAGGTCAACGACGTGCTGCGAAAGGCGTTTGACATCTTCAACCAGCAGTTGCGGACCCGGGGCATAGAGGTGTTTTGGGACCTGGATGAAAACCTTCCGCCCATAAACGCGGAACCCAGCCGCCTGGAACAGGTCTTCATCAATCTTTTGCTCAACGCCCGGGACGCCATCGAGCAACGATGGGAAAACGTGGCGCCCGAGGCGGGAGACAAGCAGATCAAACTGGTCAGCCGACCCGAAGACGGTGGGGTGGCCGTCGAGGTGTGCGACACGGGCATCGGGATCGGGCCGGGCCTTGCCGAGAAGATATTCGAACCGTTTTTCACTACAAAGGAAGTGGGCAAGGGTACCGGCATCGGCCTGTCCATCAGCTACGGAATAGTCAAGGAATGCGGCGGCACCATCACCGCCCGCAACAACGAGTCGGGGGGCGCGTGCTTTGTACTGGCGTTTCCCGGCAGAGGTGAGGAACATGTCCGAAAACAGCATACTGCTGGTGGATGACGAGGCGGACATCCGGGAAGTCCTGGGGCTTGCGCTGGCTGACCTAGGCTACGAGGTGCATCGCGCCGCGGACGCCAAAGAGGCTCTCGAGATATTCCATGAGAAAAAACCGCCCATCGTGTTCACGGACATCAAGATGCCCGGCATGGACGGTATCGACCTGCTGACCCGGATCAAGAGGGAGAGCCCGGACACCGAGGTGGTGATGATCACAGGACACGGGGACATGAACCTGGCCATCAAGTCCTTCCGGGAAAACGCCACGGACTTCATCACCAAGCCGGTGAACGTGGAGGGCCTTGAAAAGACCCTCAAGCAGGTGCGGGAGAAAATGGAGATCAAGGAACGCATGGCCGACTATACCAGGAACCTGGAAAGCCTGCTGTTCGACAAGACCCTGCGGCTGCGCGAGGTGGAGGGGGAGTCCGGAGACCGGTCCGTGGAGGGCGCCCCGCCGCTGGGAACCATAGTGGACCGACTGCCCTGCTTCGTGATGATCCTGGACCGTGGGTTGCGCATCGTCATCATGAACCGCCGCCTCAGGGAGAGCTTCGGCCACCAGACAGGCCGCAGGTGCCACAAGGTTTTCCGCGATCTCGAAAAACCGTGCCCGGACTGCCCGGCGGAAAAGGCCTATGCCACGGGAAAGTCGTTTCAGGCGGAATCCGAACTGCGAGGGAACGGAGACGAGCCCGTCAAGGTCATGGCCTGGGCCACGCCCGTCCAGGGAACGGACGGGGGCGTGGAGGCGGTCATGGTCATGGCCACCCGGCTTTCCGAAATCCAGGAACTGCACGACCACCTCGCCTCCCTGGGCCTCATGGTGGGCTCCATGTCCCACGGCATCAAGGGCCTGCTCACCGGCCTGGACGGCGGCCTGTTCGTGGTCAATTCCGGGCTTGAAAAGGACGATCGCCAACGCGTGGCCGAAGGCGTGGAGATGGTCCGCGAAACCAGCCGGCGGATCAGGAAGCTGATCTTCGACGTCCTGTTCTACGCCAAGGAGCGGGACCTGGACCTAGAGACGGTGTCCGTGGTGGACTTTTTCAACGACGTGGCGGGGGTTGCGGAAAACCGCATGCGCGAGGCGGGGGTCGAATTCGTCCGGGCATGCGGCGACGAGTGCGAGGGCACGCGGGTGGAGATCGACCAGGGGTTCATGTCCGCGGCGCTCATCAACATCCTGGAAAACGCGGCGGACGCGTGCGGCGGGTGCGAAGAGGGCAAAACCGGCCGGGTGGTGTTTTCCCTGTCCCGGGACAACGGCAGGGCTGTCTTCCGGGTCGAGGACAACGGCGTGGGCATGGACGAGGAAACCAGGCAGAAGCTGTTCACCATGTTCTTCTCCACAAAGGGACACAAGGGAACGGGGCTCGGCCTGTTCGTGGCCAACAAGGTGATTTCCCAGCACGGGGGGGACCTCGACGTGGATTCCTCGCCCGGCAGGGGGACCACGGTCACCGCCCGCATACCGGTGGTGAACGGGGCCCGCTCCCAATGACGGGACACGGCCCGATGGATTGACGTCCTTCGGGGAAACCGCGCGGAATCCGGGGGACGGAAAGGAGCAGCACCATGGCAAAGCGAATTCTCGTGATTGACGACGATCCCGCGGTGGTCAAGTACCTGACCACCCTGTTCGAGGACAACGGTTACGAAACGGCCGTCGCGGGAGACGGGCCGGAGGGCTTCGAGCAGGCCACCAGAGAAGCGCCGGACCTGATCACCCTGGACCTGCAGATGCCGACCCAGTGGGGACCGCAGCTCTATCGGCGGCTCATGAAGAAAAAGGAGTTCGCGGACGTTCCGGTAATCGTGGTGAGCGGCCTGGCCGGCAAACACGCCATACCAAAGGCGGTGGCCTTCGTGAAAAAGCCGTTCGACCCGGACAAACTGCTGGGCATCGTCAAGGACACCATCGGCGAGCCATGACAGGCCGCGCCGTCCGCCCGGGACAGGAGGCTGTCCCACAAGCCGGGCTGTCGGCTGACGAGAAACGTCTCCGGCCCTACCAGGAAACGTTGGCGTCGGCGTACGCCCTTTGCATGGACAGCCACCAGCCCTGGCCGGGGATGCGGTTGTAGCCGGTGGGCTGGGGCCTGTCGCCCCGTTTGCGGCGGCACTTCCCCAAAACGGTCTGATTATTGCCCCCCGATTGAAGCGGCGCGGAGCCCCGAGGCTCGTGATTGAGACGGTGCCGTGCGGGCCCGTTTCCTGAAACCCGCAATTTCGCAAAACACGACAGGCGAGGCCATGAAACCCTTCCGCCCCTTATTCGCCATAATCGCCGGCGTGGCCGCGGCCTTCATTCTCCTGGCCGGGATCATGCTCTACAAAGGGGCCACCATGCCCCGATTCAATCCAAATGGCTGGGTGTACGTTCCGAACGTGGGAAGCTCCGACGCCGACATGTTCGTCCGCGCCATCATCGCCCGCATCGGGCTGTTCGCGAACAGCCCTGACCAGGCCGTGTACATGCAGGCGGTGGAGGACCGGTCGATCGACCTTTTGGGTACGCTCAACGGGCGGCCCATAAGAAAACTCCATCCGGGCGGGCACTATCGGATCGTGGGCGAATCGGACATCGACGCGTGGTGGTGGAGCGTCACCCTGTACAACGACGAGGAATACCTGTTCGACAATCCACTGGACCGGTATTCCTACGCCGGCTTCCAGCTGGAACGGGAGCCGGACGGCGGCTTCGTGATCGACGTGGCCCCGGAAAGGCCGAAGGGAGCAACCAACTGGCTGCCATCTCCCGCCGACCGGCCCTTCGTGCTGACCCTGCGCATCTACTGGCCGAACCGCGCGCTTCTGGAGAACCCGGGAACGTACGATCTTCCACGGGTCGTGAGGATGAGTTGACCATGTCCGCGAACAAACGGGATGTCCTGATATTCATGCTGACCGCGGGCCTGACCCTCGGCCTGCTCCTTGCCCGGGTGGCGCGGGTTCCCGAAGCCGTGTGCGCGGACCGGATGGCCGCCATGCTGGAGGCCGCCGGGGGTTCCAACCGGTATCTTCACGGCCCTCCCGCCAACGCGGATTTCCGGGCCGTCGTCAAACCTTCGCCGAACCTTGCCTACAGCGCGTGCGTGTATGACGTCTCCGAGGCGCCCCTGGCCATGGAGTTTCCGGCCCATGACGATTTCTGGGTGAACCAGGTGGTCGCGGACAACACGGATTCCGTGGCCTACACGGGTCTTCGCGACGTGGGACCACGGCCCTCGAAATTCGTACTCGTGTCCGGGGACACCCCTCCAACGGACATACCCGGCGGCTTCGAGGTGCTGCACACGCCGACGCCGACCGGTGTCATGCTCCTTCGCTATCTCGTGCGCTCCGGGGAACACCTTGAGGAAATCAACAGGGCACGGGAACAAATCGAGCTATACACGCTCGAATAGACCCCCGGCCGCGCGAGCCGCATCCCGCGAGAGCCTCGGCGCCGTGTTGGTCCTCCATGTTTCAAAGGCCTGAAGAATAGCTTCGTCATCCCCGCGAAAGCGGGGGCCCATGTGCACACAAATTATTGAAAAAACATGGGTCCCCGCTTTCGCGGGGATGACGAGTGGTTTTGCCGCATTCATCTTTTGTGGCATTCCGGATCAACCCGGCTTCGTTGCAAAGCGCCCTGTTCTCTTGCCTGGTCCCCTCCACGGGGGCACACCGCCCTGTTTCCGATTTGTGACACAGGCGCCCGCGCCGTAATCCCCGTCCGGGCGACAAAAACGTACACGGCGCCCCCGCGCTCTTGACACCGGGCACAATTCGAATATCCTTACTCTTTTCAGCGGCCCGGGCCGCTTTCTTCAACCTGAATCCGTGAGCGGTCCCGGGCGGTGTGGATGCAAGGAAGAGACCTGTCGGCTGTACTGAAGTACGCGGGCCGGGCTCTGACGCCGCAGACGCGCCGCATGAGACCGCTCCGGAGGGCGAAAAATCCTTTCACCCACCGGGTGAAAGGAAGAGTTGTTCAAGAACACGCGAAAAGCCCGATTTATGGGGTTCTTGAAAGTTTTATCAATGTTTTCGTCACGGATTCAGGAAGGACACATGGCCATTCGACTGCCCACATTCAAACGACGCCACCTGCGCCTGCTGGAAATGATCCGCGCCAATGCGGGCAAACTGGCCCTGGCCATGTTCTGCATGCTCATCATGGCCGCCACCCAGGCCGCCACGGCCTTTCTCGTCAAGCCCGTCCTGGACGACATCTTCGTCAAGAAGGACGAGCACATGCTCACCATACTGCCCCTGGTGGTCATAGGCCTGTACGTCATGCGCGGTGTCGCCTACTACGGCCAGAACGTGCTCATGACCCGCACGGGCGAGTCCATCATCAAGACGCTGCGCGACAACCTCTACGACAGGATGATGGACCTGGATCTCTCCTTTTTCCAGGGGGAGAAGACCGGCGCGCTGATGAGCCGGGTGACCAATGACGTCACCGTGATCCGTGGACTGGTCTCGCGGGCCGTGACCAGCGCGTTGCGGGACTTTTTCACGGTCCTGGGCCTTACGTTCGTGATCTTCTACCGCGACTGGAAAATGGCCATCTTCGCCCTGGTGGTGCTTCCCGCCGCCTTCTACCCGATCTACTGGTTCGGCAGGAAGGTCCGCAAGGCGGCCACCGGAGTGCAGGAGGGCATGGCCGACGTTTCCTCCATCCTGCAGGAGACCTTCAGCGGCAACATCATCGTCAAGGCCTTCAACATGGAGGCTTACGAGAAGCGACGTTTCTTCGAGCACACGGACCGCGTGTTCAACATGGAGATGCGGGCCATCATCGCCAAGTCCCTGTCCTCGCCCATCATGGAGATCCTGGCCGGACTGGGCATCGCCTTTGTCATGTGGTACGGCGGCTACCAGGTCATCCGGGGGGAATCCACCCCGGGCACGTTTTTCTCGTTCATGGCCGCGGTGCTCATGCTCTACGACCCGGTGAAGAAGATATCCTACCTGAACAACGACCTGCAGGAGGGACTGGCCGCGGCGGACCGCGTCTTCGACGTGATCGAGCGGGAACCCGCCATCCAGGAAAAGCCGGACGCCGTGGACCTTGGCCAGGGCCCCCACACCATAAAGTTCGAGAACGTGAGCTTCCGCTACGAGGAGAACTGGGTGCTCAGGGACGCGAACCTCACGGTCCGTCCCGGCGAAGTGGTGGCCATAGTGGGAACCAGCGGGGGCGGCAAGTCCACGCTGGTGAATCTGGTGCCCAGGTTTTTCGACGTGACCGAGGGCAGGGTGACCATTGATGGACACGACGTCCGGGACCTGACCGTGTCGTCCCTGCGCAACGAAATCGCCATCGTCACCCAGTCGCCCATCCTGTTCAATGACACCATCCGCAACAACATAGCCTACGGCAACCGCGACGCGGACGACGCGGCCATCGAACAGGCCGCGAAGGACGCCTACGCCCTGGACTTCATAAAAAGGCTTCCCCAGGGTCTCGAGTCCAACGTGGGCGAACTGGGCGCCCGGCTTTCCGGCGGCGAAAAACAGCGCATGTGCATTGCACGGGCCCTGTTGAAGGACGCGCCCATCCTCATCCTGGACGAGGCCACGTCCTCCCTGGACACGGAGAGCGAACGCATCGTGCAAAAGGCCCTGGACAACCTCATGCAGGGGCGCACCGCCTTCGTGATCGCGCACCGGCTGTCCACGGTGCGCAAGGTGGACCGCATACTGGTGGTGGTCAACGGCGAGGTCGTGGAGGAGGGCAACCACGAGGAGCTCATGGCCAGGGGAGGCGAATACAGCAAGCTGCACGCCATGCAGTTCGAAACGGACCGCGACGACATCACGGAGACGCCATGATCGATCTGTCCATCGTGATTCCGGCATACAACGAACAGGATCGCATTGTCACCTGTCTCGAGAACACCCTCGAATACCTGGACGGGCAGCCGTACGAGAGTGAGGTGGTGGTGGTTTCCGACGGCAGCTCGGACAATACCGTGGAGGTGGCCGCGGGCTTCGCGGACAAATACCGGCCCAACGTGCGGGCGCTGGAATACCACCCCAACCGGGGCAAGGGGTACGCCGTGAGCTACGGCATGGTCCGGGCCAGCGGCGCGCGGGTGCTTTTCATGGACGCGGATTACGCCGTGCCCATTTCGGAGATCCACAAGGCCTTCGGCCTGATGGACGCGGGGTACGACGTCGCCCTTGCCTCGAGGGCGATAAAGGGAGCGAAGGTGGACGCCAGGCAGAGCCTGCCCCGCCAGCTTTCCGCCAGGCTGTACACCCTGGTTCAGAACCTGTATCTGGGCATGGACTGGCCGGACACCCAGTGCGGATTCAAGATGTTCACCCGACAGGCGGCGCGAGACCTGTTCTCCCGCCAGAAGCTGTCCAGCGTCATTTTCGACGCGGAAATCCTCTGGCTGGCCAAGAAGCGGGGCTACACGGCCGCGCAATTCCCTGTGCGCTGGCGGCACGTGGGCGATTCCCGGATCCAGTATGACAGCCTGGGGAAATCGCTTTTCGTGTTCCGGGAACTGTTCAGGATACGGGGCCTGCACCCGGACGTGTGAGGGGCAGCGCCAAAACTCCGGGCCCGGGTCGAATGCCCCGAGCCCCCTTCGGCGGCTCCCGTCCGCCGCCGGCCTCATCCATCCAGCACGGTCAACTCCAGCGGCGTGTTGCACAGCATTTCGCCGCTGTCCGTTCCCACCCGTACGGGCACCTCCAGGCGCATGCCCCCCACTCCGGGGACATTGATGACCAGGGCCGCCACCTCCACCACGTTCTCCAGCAGCTCCACGTCGCGGAATTCGTCGTTGTCCAGTATGGCCGGGTACCATTCATGGCCTATGACTCCCAGGCCGTGGCCGAAGCCGGGAAGCGTATAGCCCGAGTAGCCCCGCTTTTCCACCACCTGGCTGACGGCACTGGCCACCTCGCCCACCTTGTTGCCGGCCTTGAGGTTCTCCACCAGGGTTTCGGCCGCCTCCAGGTACACGTCCGCCAGGTCACGCTGCGCCGCGGTGGGCTTGCCCAGGATGTAATTATGGGACAGGTCCGAGTAGTACTGCTTGTACGTGGGGTGGAGGTCCACCAGCAGGCTCTCCCCGGGTTGCAGAATCTTGTCCGTTGGAGGTGTGCAGCCGCCCATGGGATACCAGGTCCGATACCCGGAAGCGATTTCGCTGGAACCCGTCACCGGCCAGTGGAACTCGCTGCCCCGGCGACGCATCTCCATCTCCCCGACGCCGGCTATCTCCATCTCGGTCATTCCCACCTCCAGGACCTCCCTGACCCGCGCCTGGGCCGCGTCCGCAATGGCGCAGGCCTGCCGCATCAACCGGATTTCCGCGGGTTCCTTCACAAAGGTCACCTCGTCCATCACGTCCACCGCGTTCACGAACTTCGCCTCGGGCAGTTGTTCGCGCAGATAGTCCATCTCCGTGGCAAAAAGAAAACCCGCGATCATCCTGGGCGAATGTCCCAGCTCCACGCCTATGGTGGCCTTGTCCATGCCAAGCTCCCTGATCTGCCTGACGGTTATGTCCCACAACTCCAGGCCGGCCAGGGGCGCCGTCTGCGTGATGTTTTCCAGCCATGAGTCGTCCCGGATGCGTTCGGCGTCCATCAAAAGCGTGTTCAAACCGATGTAGCCGTCTCTTGTCACGGGCATGGTGCTCCGCCAGGGGATGAATGCGCCCCCTAAATACGTGACGCTCTTGCCCCGGGTGGCCAGGAAAAGGTCGATGCCCTTTCTTGACATTGCCTCGCGCACCTTGTCGACCCGCTTGCCAAAATCGATGTGGATGTCCATTGCACCCTCCTTGCCGTGGTAACCGGGCCGCGTTTCCATCAACCGGACTCGTTGTCGTGGTCCAGCAGCCCTTCCAGAATGAGGTCCAGGCCATGGTCGAACATGACCGCGGCCGAGTGGTCCCCGGACTTCACGTAGGTCTTTATGATGAACATGACATAGATGGAGTACAACAGTTCCGCCGTGTAGTCCGGGTCCACGCGGCGAAAGACCCCCTTGTCCATGCCCTCGTTGAGCAGGCTCCTGATGAGGTCGATGGACGCATTGTCGATCTCGGGAAAGCGGACCTTCCGGGGCGCCAGCGGAAAAATGGTGGGATCCTGCACCATGACGGCCCGCAGGTCCTCGTCGTGGGCGAGGTACTCGAAGCCCTTTTTGCACATGACGCGAAAGCGCTCGGCCACGTCCCCGACGTCGGCCATGGCCTCCACCACTCTTGCCTGCCAGCGGTGTATGCCGAATTCCACGGTGCGTTCGTAAAGGTTTTGCTTGTCGGGAACATACCGGTAGATGGTGGAGGGCGCGATGCCCAGTTGCGCGGCGACGTCCTCCACGCGAGTTCTGCGGTAGCCATATTTCGCGAAGACGGTGAGGGCGGCCTGGTAGATCTGGTTGTTGGAGGTTTTGGATTTCATGTCCCGGCGTTTCATGAATTTATGAAGAAATGTTTCATTTTTTCATCACATCATACAGGCCTTCCGCGCCAAGGTCAATCACTTTCCCAGATCCTCCTAACAGCCTGTTGAAAAACGCGATCTGCGGCGTTGCGCTTCATTTCTCGTCAGTGCGGCGTACCATAAGTACGCCTTATTCCTCGAAATTCGTGCGCCTTGCATCTCCTCGTTTTTGAACAGGCTGTAAATCCCTGGTTTTTCAACGGGCTGCCAAACTCCCCTGCCCCGACAAAAGATTCCTGATTCCCCCCGGCCGCCCAGACCTTTTGCACGCCCTGTCAGCCGGCGGACCGACAATCACCCCCACCCGCGACCTTCGCCGGGAATCGCCGGTCGTTCCCGCGGACGCTTGCCTTGGCCCGGCCGGATGGTTATGTTCCGGTGGAACCCCGACATCCGCGGCGCCGCCGCGCCCGCGCCCCCCTTGACCGGAGCGAGACAGCCATGCCGTTTTTCAGGATACAGACGAATCGGGAGATGGAAGACAGGGCAAAGGAAGAGTTTTTCACCAGGGCCACGGTGTTCGTGGCCTCGACCCTGGGAAAGCCCGAAAAGGTGGTGATGGTGGAACTGGACACCGGCCGCGACATGAGCTTCGCCGGCACCACCGAGCCAGCCGCGTACGTGGAGCTCAAGAGCATCGGCCTGCCCGCGGTTTCGCTGAACGACTACGCGACCCGGATCTTCAAGTTCCTCCAGGAGGAACTCGCGGTGCCTCCGGACCGCGTGTTCGTGGACTTTGCCGACCTTCCCAGGGAAAGATTCGCCTGGAACGGAAAGACGTTCGGGTAGCGCCCGGTCCCGGATGCCCGGAGTTTCGGGCCGGGACGCGCGGATGCCGCGGGCTGTCCGTGACAGGACGGTCTCAGCGCCCGGCGCGTCCCCGCAAGGCCTCCACCCGCGGATCGTCCCCGCGCACCGTGGCGGTGACCTCGGCGCCGGTATTCTGGCCGAAGTGGTCGAACAGCACCGGCAGCATGTAGTTCACCGCCTCGCGCAGGTCCCCCCGTTCCCCGGGGATGACCGCCTCCCCGATCCATATGTCGTCGGCGGTGTTGTTGTCGACCCAGGGACCGGCGTTTATCAGGCGGAGCGTGATCCACCTGTCGTACACCGTGCGGGAGTAGGGAACGTATACGGTTTCCCCGGGAATGTGGACATAGGTGTCTCCGGCCGGATTGGACGTGCCTATTATCACGTCGCGGGACGGACGGGTCACGGGCCAGACATCCTCCACGATGCGGCCCTCCCCGACTCCGTAATTGAAAAGGACGGCGTATCGGGCCTCGCCGCACTCGTCCACCGGCCGGTACCCGTCCGTATCCAGCATGTAACGGATTTTGGCGGCGATTTCCCTGGCCAGGATGGGGTTGGGCGTCTGATCGGGGGTGACCACGCACACCTCGGAGCCCGAGGCCAGGCTGGCCTGCGCGTCGGGATCCAGGTATCCGTCCAGGTAAACGGTCTTCGTGGCGCAGCCCGAGTACAGGACCAGGGCCAGGACAGCCAGACCAAGCATTGACATACGCGCGGTTCTCATGAATCTTGCTCCTTGTCGGGGGGATAATCTTCCGCTTCCGTCGGATCCAGCACCGGGGGACCTCCCGGAGGTTCCCTGTCCTCGTCCAGCCCGCCCGCCGGGGCCACCTCTCCCTTTTTCCAGTCCATACGCGCAAGCACGGAGCTTTTGCCGTACACCACGAGGACGTCTCCCGTCCGGATACGGAACTCGCCCCCTGGCGCGCCGTGGTAATCCCCGAGGCCCCTTTCCACGCCAAGCACCTGGACCCCGCTGCTTTTGATGTGGGACTCCAGCAGGGTCTTTCCCGCTACCCAGAAATCAGGCTCCACCTCGATCTCGTAGACCTTGTAATCTCCCTTCAGGTGCAGCAGGCTGGTGTAATCCTGGATGTCCAGGGTGGAATACCTTTTAAGCAGCCGCTCGATGAGCCTGGACATGCGCCGTTCCACCCACCGGCTGGAGGCAAGCAGCCACAATGCCCCTAGGCCCAGTGCCAGGAACTCGATTCTCCGGATCAGGGCGCCGGTATCCTCCACGCCCATGAACGTGAAGATCAGGGAGGTCACCGACGTGACCAGGCCCGCGTTACCCACCAGCATCAGCTGGGAGATGATGCGACGGCGGACAGGATGGTTCACCACGCTCTCCGACTCGATGGTGGTGAATCCCGCGCCGGAAAACGCCGACCTGGCCTGGAACCTTGCCGCTGCCTTGGACAGGCCGGTGTGCACCAGGGCAACCGTGGCGACCCGGTTCACAATGAGTGAAATCAGGATGATCGTCACAAGAGAGATGATCGCCATCATGGGTACAGGGCTCCGTCCGCGTATCGGCTTTGCCGGGCGATCCGCCCGACTGGTGCAAGACCGGTTTTCCGGGCGTGGGGAGTGAAACCGTGGAGAGATCAGTCATTCATTTATCAGGCCCGGAGACAAAAGGCAAGGACGCCCGTCAGTACACGGGTCAGGACTGCCCTCCGGACAAGGCCGGGAGACCTCCGGGATTGTCGGGCGGGACCGGGCCGCTGCGAGCCCGTCACAGCCCGCCGGCCAGCCTTTTCGCGACGCGGCGGGCCCAGAAGCCCTTGCCGGTCAGGCCGCCGGAGAGGGCGTACACCAGCTCGTCAAGGACGATCAGGGTGAGGCCCCACAGCCGATATTCGCCGTAGTCGCAACAGGGGGTGCGCCAGTCGACACCGGCGAACCGCCAGGTCATCGCGCCCCGGTTTTCCGGGTTCGCCAGGACAGCCAGAGGCACCCAGACGGCTTTGGTGAGTTCCCGGTTGAGGGAGAGTTCGGGACGGGAGTCGATGGTGAACACATGGGGTTCAACGGCCATGAGGGCAAGGCGTTCATGAGTCCGGGTGGGCACGTCGGACAACTTGCCCGGGCTCGTCGCGATGGCGAGATCCAGGCCGGCCTCCTCGAAGGATTCGCGAACGGCGGCGGCGCGGGCGCCCTCCCCTGTCCCGGCCCGCCCTCCGGGGCAGGCCATGTCCCCCGACCAGGGGTCACCCCTTTGTTTCGCCCTCCGCACGCACAGGACGTGTGGGGCGCCGTGCCTTTCAGCCAGGACCACGGCGATGCCGGCGCGGGGTATGCGCCGGGTCAGGGGCAGCCGGGCCGGGGTGTAGCGTCCGAGGAGCGGGGCCGCGTCCCGGATGGTTCCGGGAAGCGGGACGTGGTGTTTCCGAGATGATAGCCGCATCAGGCCAGAGTGTTTCGCACCGCGTCCGCGATGTCCCCGGCAAGGCGGTCCACCAGTTCCCTGTCCGGCCCCTCGACCATCACCCGGCACACGGGACGGGTCCCGGAGTAGCGCACCAGGACGCGGCCGGCGGAGCCCAGTTCGTCCTCGGCCTTTTTGACGGCCGAGACGATTTCCGGGACAGTGGCCACGTCCGTCTTTTTCGCCACGGCCACGTTGACCAGGACCTGGGGATAGTGGACCATGATGGAGGACAGGTCGGACAAGGGACGCCCGGAGTCACGCATGGCGTGCATGAGCTGGATGGCGGAGAGGATCCCGTCGCCGGTGGAATGGTGGGCCAGGAAGATCATGTGCCCGGAATCCTCTCCTCCCAGGACGGCGCCCCTGTCGCGCATGGCCTCCAGCACGTAACGGTCGCCCACCCCGGTTTCCACGTGGGCCACGCCCATGCCTTCCAGGGCCTTTTTCAGCCCCAGGTTGCTCATCACCGTACTCACCACCATGTCGCCGGCAAGCTCGCCAAGGTCCTTGAGATGCGCCGCGCACACGGCAAGGATGCGGTCGCCGCTCACCTCGTTGCCCTGTTCGTCCACGGCGATCATGCGGTCGCCGTCGCCGTCCAGGGCAATGCCAAGGTCCGCGCTCATCTTGACCACACGCTCGCGCAGGGCCCCGGTATGCTGTGAGCCGCAGTCCACGTTGATGTTCCTGCCGTCGGGCTCCACGCATACGGCCTCGACCGTGGCGCCCAGTCCGGTCAGCACCTCGGGCGCGACCCGGTAGGTCGCGCCGTTCGCGCAGTCCACCACCACGAGCAGGCCGCGGAGGTTGGCGCCACTGGGCAGGGTGTTCTCCAGGAAACGGCGGTATGTCCTGGTGGCTTCGGGCATGGGAATGATCCGGCCCGGTTCCCGGTCGCCGGTGTCCGGAGACTGGTGGAAAAACGCCTCGACCCGGGCTTCCTGCGCGTCGGAGAGCTTGTAGCCTTCCTTGTCGAAGAGCTTGATGCCGTTGTCCGTATAGGGATTGTGGGAGGCGGAAATCATGATTCCGCCATGGGCGCGCAACTGCCGTGTCAGCAGGGCCACGCCGGGGGTGGGCAGAACCCCCGCGTCCACCACGTCCACTCCCGCGGAGCAAATGCCGGCCGCCACCGCGCTCTGGATCATGTCCCCGGAAATCCGGGTGTCCCTGCCCACCACGATGGCCGACCTGGCGCCCGGCTCGTGGCGTCCCGAAAAGTAGACTGCCGCGGCCCTGCCCAGGGCAAGGCATGTCTCCGCGGTCATGGGCGGCCTGTTGGCCGCGCCCCGCACTCCGTCAGTACCGAACAGCTTGTCCACCCCGGCCTCCATTGTGATTACCGACTCAATACCCTGAATCCGTGACGAAAATATCGAGGAATCCATGGAAAGCTCCATGGTACGGGCTCTTTGAACGCGTTACCACGGCAATCCGGTCACCCGGCGGGTAAAAGGGCCCTTCCCTCTCCGGAGCGGCCTCCCGCGGCGCGTCCGCGGCGTCGGAGCCCGGCCGGCGGACCACACGTTGTTCCGCTCAGTCAAGGGACGGAAAAAACCCGAGCATGCCGTCAGCCACCTCGTCCACCACGCCGGACAGCCAGTCCCGGCCAGTCCTGGCCGTCCCGGCCGGCAGCCTGCGCACCGTGGCCAGGTAGTCGGCGGGGGAGGCGAGGCGGGCGTTCTCAAATCCTTCCAGAAACGACTCGCCGTCCCCGAGGATCCCGGTTTCGGCCCACCGGGTTTGGTACCAGGCCCTTGCGTCGGCCCACCGGGCATGCAGTTCCCTTTTCCGGGCAAGCAGCTTCTCCGCACCCGCGGTTTCGGACAAACCGGACAGGCGCCGCGCGCTTTCAGGCATCCTGTTGCAAAATGCCTGCAGCCTTTTTACCCGTTCCTCCCTGGCCATGTCCAGCTTGTCGCACAAACCGTCGTGCAGGGCCTGTTCGAGGTCCCCGGCAATGAACCGTGAACGGACGTGGATATACCATTGCCGCAACGCAACCAGGTTTGCAAGGTACATCACGTTGTTTTTGAATACCGCGGCCACCGAGCGATACACACCGGGATCGAAGCTCACGGATCCCCTGCCCGCCGGGCGGTCGAATACGAGACGGTTCTTTTTGAGTTCGTCCTTGCGTACGATGGTGCCGGCGGCGGCGACCGTGCCGTGGGCCAGCCTGCGCGGCCCCACCATGCCGCCCTGGCCGCCCAGGAAAATGGGGCGCTGGTTCAGGAACACGCCTTCGGGCACGTTGCCGACCAGCGACGGCGTGGCCTTGTCCTGCTGGGGGGTGTAATTGAAATGGATGTAGGACGATCCCACCTCGGAGTGGTCCCTGTCACCGGTGCCGCCGGTCATGAGCACGTCACAGAAATTGACCAGGCTGCCCAGGGTCACCCAGGGAAAGAGGATGGTCTGCTTGAGGCCCACGGTGTGGGCGCCCCTGGCGAACTCCTCCAGGATGGTCCCGTCCCGGACCTGGGCGCCGGAGCCCATGGATGCTCCACGCAGGAACACGGACCGCTTCACGCTGCCGCCCGCAAGGGAGACCTCCGGGCCAAGCTGGCATTCATCCACCGTAACCGGCGCCTCCCGGCCAAGCTCCACACCCTCCATCAACAATGTGTCCGCTCCGGTCACCCTGCAGCCGGGCCATATCACCACGCCCTTGTCCGCCACCCGTTCCAGCCGGACCTCCGGACCCACGTACACGCTTTCCGGAGCATGTATCGTGACCCCCCTTTCCATGAGTTGAGCCAATGTCGCCATGGCACTCCCCCCGGTCCCCGCCCCTGACCGGCCGCGCCTCCTGACCGACGCACGGACCTGGAACAAAAAAGGCCCCCGAACCGGCGTGCGAACCAGATCTGGTATCACGCCGTGGCGGAGGCCGGGTACCGGGAGCCGGCAGGCCGGCCCCCGGAATCGTTCGCTGATTTACCGGACCGCAAACCGGACCGGCCTGCTAGCGGCGCTCGCCAAACAACCGAAGCAGGAACAAAAACAGATTGATGAAATCAAGGTACAGGGACAACGCCCCCATGATGGCGCCCTTTCGGATCAGGGCGCCGTCCGCGTCAGCAGGCTGCGTCTCCGCCATGTTCTTGATCTTCTGGGTGTCGTAGGCGGTGAGCCCCAGAAAGACGAATACCCCGATCACGCTGATGGCCATGTGCAGGGCCGAACTGTGCAGAAACCAGTTCACCACCATGGCGATGATGATGCCGATAAGCCCCATGAACATGAAGCCGCCCAAAGAGGTGAGGTCCCTTTTGGTGATCCACCCGTACACGCTGCAACCGAGGAACATGCCCGCGCATATGAAGAACACCCGGGCGATGGACGCCTGGGTGTAGGCCTGGAATATGATGGAGAACACCACTCCGTTCAGGCTGGCGTATATGACGAATGCGGCCGTGGCCGCCTGCGCCGACATCTTTTGTATGCGCGCCGCCAGATAGACCACCAGGCCCAGCTCGGCCAGGATGATGGCGATAAGGAGTATGGGATTTCGCGCCACCGCGTTGAAAATGGGCGGCGTGTTGGCCACGAAAAGGGCGATGCCCCCGGTAAGGGCAAGCCCCACCACCATCCAGTTGTACACGCTGCGAACGAACGAGTTGACCCTGACCTCTGCCCTTGCCGCGCCCGCGTATTGAGGCTGCTGTTGCATCGTCTTCCTCCGCACCCGGCATCACCGGGTCGTCTTCACATTCCGTTGTCGCCCGCCTGTCAGCCCTGCCCCTGAAGAATCACTTGAATCCGTTGGCGGCCAGCTTGTCCATCTTGTCTTCCAGTTGCGTGGTGTCCGCGCCCTCCGGCTGGTTTTCCAGCGCCCTCCGGTAGATGGCCAGCGCCTCGTCCTGTTTGCCCACCTTCATGTAGGCGTCGCCCAGGTGCTCCAGGATCACGGGATCCTCGGGGAGCCTTTCCACTGCCCGTTCCAGATGATGGACCGCCTTTTCATACTGCCCCTTCCGATAATACACCCAGCCGAGGCTGTCAATCATTGCGCCGTCGTCGGGCTTGATGGACAGGGCCCTCTCGATGAGTTCCCGGGCCTCGTCCAGGTTCTTCCCCATGTCCGCGTAGGTGTAGCCCAGGTAGTTGAGGGCGCCGGCGTCCTCCGGATCCAGTTCGACGACCTTTCTCATGGCGTCGATGCACTTTTGCTTTTTGCCCCACTTGTCGTAGGTCTCGCCGAGAAGATACCACAGGGAGGTGTTTTCCGGGAAACGTTCGAGGGCGGTTTTCACCACCTCCACCGATTCCCCGTATCTGCCGGCCTCCTTGTACAGGGAGCCCAGGAACAGGTGCAGCTCCGGGTCCTCGGGGTTGGCGGCCACGGCTGCCCGCATGTGTTCCACAGCCCGTTCGTAATCGCCGGCCTCGTGCTCGATGAAGGCCATCTGGATCAGTGCGTAGATGTGGAACTTTGACGCCTCCGACACCCTGGAGTAGGCATCGACAGCCTTACGGGGCTGGTCCAGTCCTTCCAGGGCGACCCCCTGGAAATACCAGGTTTCGGGATCCGCATGGTTGTCCTGAACCATCTTCCCGAAAACATCGGCGGCCTCCCTGTAATGCTCCAGGTCCAGGTAAATACGGCCGATCTCCTTGTCCACCCGCGGGTCGTTGCCGGATTTTTCGCGAACCTCCCGGAACAGTTTTTCGGCGGCTTCCCTGTCGCCCCGCTTCAGATGAAACAGGGCCAGGCCGAAGCGTGCCTTGAGGCTTTCCGGATTTTCGGCGATGATGTCCCTGTAGCCCTCGATCACCTTTTCTGTCTGTCCGGTTTCCTCGTACAACCTGACCAGTTCGAACCGGACCTGGTTGAGGCTCGTGTTGTACTCGAGGCTCTTTTCAAAGGCGTCGATGGCTTGTTCCACCTCGCCCTTGCGCTCGTGGATCTGCCCCAGGTAGTACCATGCGCCGTAGGATTCGGGCTCCACTTCCAGCAGGTCCCGGAACACGGCCATGGCCTTGTCGAGCTGGTTCTCCTTCTGGTGCAGGTCGCCAAGGAGGTAGTACACCTCCCGGTGGTGCGGAGCCAGTTCCAGCACCTTTTCATAAGCGTCGATGGCGGCCTGGTTGTCCTCGAGGGCGATGTTCACCGCGCCCAGCATGAGCAGGGCGTCCACGTTTTCAGGCTCATCCTCCAAAAGGGCCTGGACCCGTTTCCTGGCCTTGGCATAATCGCCCTTGTCCATGTAAAGCTGGGCCACCTCGCCCCGCAGAAACGCGGAATCCGGGTCCTTTGCCAGGGCCTGGTCCAGGTAGTCGGCGGACTTGTCCAGGTCGCCCTCGTTCTTGGCCATCTGGGCCAGGGTGTACAGGTAGTAGGCCTCGGACGGGGCCTGTTTCCTCTCCTGTTCCCTTGCCTGCTGCCTGGCCATTTCCGCCTCGTAAACCGACTTCATGTAGGCGCATCCCGGTGCCAGCAACAGCATCAGGCCCACGGCGACGCAGACAAAAAGGGCGCCGGCCCGGGCGGCCGCGGGCCGGGTTTTCGACGCCGCGTTCAAACTTTCCATTTCGATTTCACGGGGGGGTAGGCTTTTTGTCATGTCTCTTTCAATGATCGGCGGGCCCCGGGAAAAGGCGCCACGATGTACAGTTCCGGAACATGGCCTTCTGCATGCCCGGTCCGGCGCCTGCATTCCGGAGGTGCCCGCAACGGGTTACCAGCCTGTTGAAAAACGCGATCTGCGGCGTTGCGCTTCATTTCCCGTCGATGCGGCGTACCGTAAGTACGCCTTACTCCTCGAAATTCGCGCGCCTTGCATCTCATCGTTTTTGAACAGGCTGCCAATTCCGAGTTTTTCAACGGGCTGTTACACGGCGATCCCGGGCCGTCGTCGGCTCCCCGGACGTCCGGGGAGGGATCGTTCGCGGCGTGGATCAGGACGTGCTGCGCAGTTCCGGCTCGAATCCGCCCTGATACGTCTGGAAGTCCGGGATCTCCCTTTCCAGGTACGCCTTGAGCTTTTTCAAAACGCTGTTTTCCACCTGGCGCACCCTCTCCCTGGAAATTCCGTGGCGGTCCCCTATCTGCTGCAGGGTCACCGGGCTGTTCGAGAAGATGCGCTCGTCGAAAATCTCCAGCTCCCGGTTCTTGAGCGTCTTGCGGAACATCCTGATCTTGTCCCGCAGAATCTGTTCCATCTGCTTGCGGGCCACCTGGTCCTCGGCAGATTCGGAGTGGGTGCTCAAAAACTCGATGCGCTCGCTGTCCGAATCCTCCTTGACAGGGGCATCCAGGGACAGGTCCCAACTGTCCAGCCGCTGGTCCATGTCCACGATTTCCTTTTCGGACACGCCCAGTTTCTCGGACAGCAGCTTGGGCTTGGGATCGAACCCCTCCTCGATGAGGCGCTGCTTTTCCTTTTTCAGCTTGAAGAACAGCTTCCGCTGGGCCTGGGTCGTACCGATCTTGACCAGCCGCCAGTTGTCCATGATGAACTTCAGGATGTAGGCCTTGATCCAGAACGAGGCATAGTAGGAAAACTTGACCCCCTTGTAGGGGTCGAACTTCTTGGCGGCCTGCATCAGGCCGATGTTGCCTTCCTGGATCAGGTCGAGCAGGTTCTGCATCCAGACCCGCTGGAACTCGAGGGCTATCTTGACGACCAGACGGAGATTGCTGGTCACAAGGTGCAGCGCCGCATCCGTGTCGCCCTCCTCCTGGTAGCGGATGGCCAGCTCCCGTTCCTCGTCCCTGGTGAGCAGGGGGTAGCGGGAGATCTCCGAAAGATAACGCTGCAGTGGATCCAGATGGACAACGGCCCTGGAGGACGAATCCGCGGCCCCGGACCTGGTGTCCTTCTTCTTCGCCTTTGTCGCGCCCCCGGCCTTTTTGGCGCCTTTTTTGGTCTTGCCGGCCCCGGGTTCGGGCTTGTCCTTCACTTGGGTATCCGTGTTGCCGTTCCTGGCTGTGGATTCCATGCTTACCTGCCTTTGCGTCTTGCGCGGTCCAGGGTCCCGGTTGGAAAACCTGGTCCCTTCACGCTGTGTGCGGCGTTTTCACGGGCAAAGCCACCATGTACCGGAGCTGATGTTCAACCGGATTGTCCTGGGATGGAAACGGCTGCGGGACGTCCTGCACGCCCTTTGGAGGGCGCAGGCACAAGGTGCCTTGTGTCCGCCCCGGCCCGCGGTCCGTCACCGGCCGCGAAACGCACCCTTTCGGGGCGCCGTCGGCCGGCTGGCACAGGTTGGCGGTTTCCGGTCCGCGAGGCCACGGGCCACACGGCGGCAATATCCCACTTCTCCCGTTACCTGTCAATCCAAAATCCTGAAACGATTTGAAATCGGCTCCGTCAGGGGGCTCCTCCCACCTTGAACAAATTAGACTATATTCCGGACCTGCCTGGCAATACGGCATTGACCTTAGATAGCCGGGAAAATCACCCGACCGCCTCGCATTCATAGAAGCAAGTTTAATGCCACCAGATAGTTGTCCTGTCTCGCGCGTCAGGGAAAAAGTGACCGGCCGCCTGTTCCCGACCAACCCGGTCAACCATGGCCGGCCATGGCCTCCCTCCCGGGATCCTGAAGCGGAATGTCCCACTTTTTCATGTACTTCCACACCGCCGTCCGGCTAACCCCCAAGCGCCGGCCCACTTCCGCCTTGTTCCAGTCACACTCCTCCAACAGACCCACCAGCGACGCCCGGTCAAGCCGGTTGCGCAACACCGGACGGGTCCCCCCGACGGATGTCCGATTCCTGCCTGACGTCCCGACGTCACACGCCCCGCCCCGCCGTATCTCCACGGGCAGGTCCGCCACGTCGATACGGTCGCCCGCGCACAGGACGAACGCGTGTTCAATGGCGTTTTCCAGCTCCCGGACGTTACCCGGCCAGTCATGCTCCATGAACAGGCGCATCGCGTCCAGTGTCGCGCCCTGGACGTTCTTGCCGGTCTTCCTGTTCTGGGTTCCCATGAAATGCTGGGCCAGCAGGGGGATATCCTCCCTGCGGTTACGCAACGGCGGTATGTCGATGGGGAACACCTTGAGCCGGTAATACAGGTCCTCGCGAAACCGTCCCTCCCGAACCAGGGAATAGAGGTCGCGGTGGGTGGCCGCGATGATGCGGACGTCGATACGCCGCTCCACGGACTCGCCGACCCGTTCCACCACCCGTTCCTGGAGCACGCGCAACAGCTTGACCTGCATGAAGGGAGTGAGCTCGCCGATCTCGTCCAGAAACACGGTGCCGCCCTGGGCCTGCTCGAAACGACCCACGCGGTCCCTGCCGGCTCCGGTGAAGGCGCCCTTCACGTGCCCGAACAATTCGCTCTCCAGAAGCGATTCGGACAGGGCGCTGCAGTTCACCGTCACGAGCGGGGCGTCCCCGCGCACACTGTTGAAGTGGATGGCCCCTGCAACCAGTTCCTTTCCGGTGCCGCTCTCGCCCTGGACCAGGATGGTGGCGTCGCTGGCCGAAGCCGCCCGGATCGCCGTGAAGACGTCCCGCATGGGCCGGCTCTTGCCGATGATGTTGTCCAGCCTGTGCATTTCCCCGAGACGGCGCGCGGCGTCCTCGGCGCGACGGCGAGCGTCCTTCAGCTCCGTGAGGTCGGTGAGGGTTTCCACGATGCCCAGAAACTCGTCGCCCTCCCCGGTGACCACCCGGGCGTGCTTGAGCACCGGCACCTGGCGACCGTCCTTGCTCTGCAGCACGCACTCCTTGGCGCCTCCCTCCCCGCCCTTGTGGACATCGCACCTGTCCCGTCGGCACGGGCATTTTTCCAGCAGGCAGGAACTGAACTCCAGAATGTCGCAGGTCCTTCCCAGCGCCTCCTCGGCGAGATAACCGGTAATCGCTTCCATGGAACGATTCCAGGTGGTGATCACGCCATCGGCGTCCAGGGTGAAGACACCCTCGGCCATGGAGTCGATGATGAGGTTGTAAAATTGTTCTCTGCAATGGTCGTCCTGTTCGCGCATGTGGCCTCCGTTCGTTACCAATCGTTACCCTGTCCAAGTTAAGTTGCGCAACCAGGAGTGTCAAGACCCGGGGGAACGCAACTTGCCGCTTTATGGGACGTCTGGTAACCTTCCGCGTGACGGGGTTATTCCAAAGGCGTCCAGCCGGGACGCCGGGAACCTGGTTGCGATGGAGCACGAACACGGGAATCGGGAGGTCCTGCACGTGAATGGCATTTCGGGACGAACTGTCGCGGGAGTGGACGGATGCCGGGCCGGATGGTTCGGCGTGATTCTGGGGCCCGGGGAAAGGCGGTGTGTGGTGCTTGCCCCCGCCGCTGAAAACCTGTTGCGCGCGGTCGGGGAGTGCTCCCTGGTTCTGGTGGACGTCCCCATGGGCCTGCCGGAAACGCCCGGCGACCGGGAGTGCGACCGCATCGCCAGGAAGATGCTCGGCGGACGGGGAAGCAGCGTGTTCCCGGTGCCCTGCAGGGAGGCGGTGTATGCCGGTTCCTTTGCCGAAGCCTGCAAGGTCAACCGGCGGAACATGGGCCGGGCCATGTCCATTCAGTCCTACCACATCCTGCCCAAGGTGCGGGACATGGACGGATTGTTGCGCAGCTCGGCCAGGGCCCGGGGGTTGTTTCGCGAATCGCATCCGGAACTGTGCTTTAAGGCCCTTGCCGGAGGCCCGCTTCGGCATGCCAAGAAGACCCGCCAGGGAGTGGAGGAAAGGCTTGGCGTCCTCGAGCGCTTCCTTCCCATGGCGCGCGCCGTCCACGAAGAGGCGCTGTCGCAATACCTGCGCAAGGACGTGGCCCGCGACGACGTGGTGGACGCCATGTGCCTGGCGGTCGTCGCGGACAGGTACCGGCACGCGCCGGCGTCGGCGCCGAAAGAGCCGCCGGTGGACGCTTGCGGGTTGAGAATGGAGATCGTTCACCAGGGATGAGGGCCCGGGACGGCCGGGACGGATTGGGTCATCGGCACGTTTCGGCCGGCTCGGGCCGCCGCATTCGCTTACCGCGACCGGTTGTCCCTGAATTCCCTCAAGTGCCTTTGGACCTCCTCCAGCAGATCCGGGGGGTACAGGCTGCCGGAAAAGTCGTCATACACGGTCAACGCCCGTTCCCTGATGGGGGCCAGTTCCTCCGGGGTGAGCTCCACCTTCCGGACCCCGTACTCCAGCATGGCCTGCAGGCACGCCGCGTTGTCCTTGCGTATGCCGGCGCAAAACCGGGCGCCCAGTTCCTGGCGGGTCGCGTCCATGGCCTTTTTGTGCTTCTCGGACAGACTGTTCCACGCCTCCCTGGACACCATGATGACGGCGGGCGAGTAGCGGATCTTCATGGTGTTCACGTACCGGGACGTGGCGTAGAGCTGGCTGCCCACCTGCCAGATGGACGGGGCGATGTTGGTGTCGGCGACGCCAGTGCGCACGGTGGTGGACACCTCGGGCACCCCCACGGAGATGGGTGTCGCGCCAAGCGCCTGGAGCATGGCCGCTTCCTGGGGGCCATACCAGGTCACGATCCGGGCGCGGGCGAAATCGCCCAGGTTGTCGAACTTCCATTTGGTGGAATAAAACTGGTCGAAATCCTGGTCGATCCACATGACCAGCTTGTACCCATGGGACGCGAAGTATTCATCGAAGGTGGAATACATCTTCCCGCGGACGTAATCCACCTCCTCGTAATTCTCGAAAAGGAAGGGCAGGCCGATGACGGAAAACTCGTGGCAGGCCAGGTTGGCGCCCCGTCCGGTCATGCCCGCGCCCTCGATCTGGCCTATCCGCATCTTCTTGAGGTAATCGTCGTCATTGCCCATGATGCCGCCCCAGTAGACCTTGAAAAACACCTCGCCCCCGGTGGCTTCGTTGGCCCATGGAATGATGAGCTCACGGAACTGGTTGGCCCAGCCCACGTTTTTTGGGGCCAGTGTGGCGAACTTCCACTGGGTAGCCGCCATGGCGCCGGTGGCGGCAAACAGGAGAAGGGACAGGACGAACAGGGTCAATGCCGGGACAACGGTTTTTTTCATGTTGATGGCTCCCTATCGTGTGATGATCCGCTCCTGTGCCAAGCGGGGGATGTCTGTTCACAGCCTGTTGAAAAACGCGATCTGCGGCGTTGCGCTTCACTTCTCATCAGTGCG
>JBKHBM010000022.1:0-47374 GCA_046542385.1 Desulfatibacillaceae bacterium
ATCTCATCGTTTTTGAACAGGCTGCAAATTCCGAGTTTTTCAACGGGCTGTTAGGATCCGACCCGACGAATCCGTCCCCGCACGCGGCCTTGTAAAAAATCGCGCGCCGTCCTTTACGGAAGACGCCGGAAAAAACCGGTGAAATGAGGATTCCTGTATAGCAAACGCCGGCACGTGGTGTCAATTTCCCGAATTGCCCGGACCCGCGTTTTCCCGAATCCGGAGCCGGATCACACATCCGTGCCCTGATGCGACCTGCCGGGGTGCAGGAAAAAAGGCCCCGCATGCGGGAGGATTGTACCCTGGCCCGGGCGAAACCCACTTGACAATGTGGCCTTGAGCATATAGTAAGGTTCTGATTTTGGGGTAATGTGCAATTTTTCACATTCGGCCGCGAAAACAAAATCCGCGCGCCACACGCGCAACACCCCGAGATCATTTTTTTTCGTGCAATCCACAGAAAGGGGCCCAGGCGCCGGGTATGGGCGTCGGAAGGCTCCGCAACCATACGTTAAGGAGACGGATTATGGCAAAAGACGTGACAGGATCCGTTATGGTGGTCGGCGGCGGTATCGCCGGCATGCAGGCCGCCCTGGATCTGGCGGACTCGGGTTACTATGTGTACCTCGTTGAGAAAGGCCCGTCCATTGGCGGCGTCATGTCCCAGCTGGACAAGACGTTTCCGACCAATGACTGCGCAATGTGAATCATCTCGCCAAAACTGGTCGAGGTCGGCCGGCACCTGAACATAGAGTTGCTCACTTTGAGCGAGATCGATTCCATCAACGGGGAGGCGGGGAACTTCACCGCCACCATCACCAAGCAGCCCCGTTACATCAACGAGGAGCTGTGCATCGCGTGCGGAGCCTGTGCGGAGAAGTGCCCGAAAAAGGTTCCGGACGAGTACAACATGGGGCTTGCCAAGCGCAAGGCCGCGTACGTGGAGTACGCCCAGGCCGTGCCGCTGAAGTACCGCATCGACCCGGACAACTGCATCTATCTGATCAAGGGCAAGTGCCGGGCCTGCGAGAAGTTTTGCCCCACCAACGCGATCGACTGGAACCAGAAGCCGGAGACCGTGGACCTGAAGGTCGGTTCCGTGGTTCTGGCCACCGGTTTTCAGCCCTTCGATCCCAGCGTGTTCGACTCCTACAATTACGCCAATTACAAGAACGTGATGACGGCGATGGAGTTCGAGCGCATGCTGTCCGCTTCCGGCCCCACCATGGGCCACGTGGCGCGGCCCTCGGACCACAAGGACGCGAAGAAGATCGCGTGGTTCCAGTGCGTGGGTTCCCGGGATTTGAACCGGTGCGACAATCCCTACTGCTCTTCCGTGTGCTGCATGTACGCCATCAAGGAGGCCGTCATCGCCAAGGAGCACGTGGGCGACGAGCTGGACGCCGCGGTGTTCTACATGGACATGCGCACCCACGGCAAGGACTTCGAGCAGTTCTACAACAAGGCCGAGGAGCAGGGCGTGCGCTTTGTCCGCTCCAAGGTCCACACCATTGTCGAGGACAGGGAGACCAAGGACCTCCACATTCGCTACATAACGGACGAGGGCGAGTTGCTGGAGGAGACCTTTGACATGATCATCCTGTCCGTGGGCCTGGAGACGCCGCCGGCCCTGGTGGAGATGGCGGACAGGCTGGGGATCGAACTCACCGAGGGCAAGTTCGCCAGAACGGGGAGCTTCACGCCGGTCTCCACGAACCGGGAAGGCATCTATGTCTGCGGCGCGTTCGCCGGCCCCAAGGACATTCCCCAGTCCGTGGTGGAAGCTTCGGCTTCGGCCACCTGCGCTGGAGAGATCCTGGTCGAGGCCCGGGACACCCTTACGAAGAAAAAGGAGGTGGTGCCCGAGCAGGACATCAAGGGCGAACCACCGCGCATCGGCGTGTTCGTGTGCCGTTGCGGAGTGAACATCGCCGGCGTGGTGGACGTTCCGGCGGTGGTGGAGTACGTGAAGGAGATGCCGGGCGTCGCCTACGCCACGGACAACATGTACTCCTGCAGCCAGGACACCCAGGACAACATGGCCCAGATCATCAAGGACAACAACCTGAACCGCATCGTGGTGGCGGCCTGCACGCCCAAGACCCACGAGCCCCTGTTCCAGGAGACGTTGACCGCCGCGGGCCTCAACAAGTACCTGTTCGAGATGGCCAACATCCGCAACCAGGATTCCTGGGTCCACAAGGACAACCCGGAACTGGCCACCCAAAAGGCCAAGGACCTCGTCCGCATGGCCGTGGAGAAGGCCGGGCTCATGGAGCCCCTTGCCGAGGCCGAACTGGACGTGACCCAGGTGGCCACCGTTGTCGGCGGCGGCATCTCCGGCATGGCCGCGGCGCTTTCGCTGGCCAACCAGGGCTACGAGACCCACATCATCGAAAAGTCCCCGGAGCTTGGCGGCAACGCCAAAAGCCTGCGCGCCACGTGGCAGGGCGAGGACATCCAGGCAAAGCTCGCCGACATGATCGGGCAGGTGAACGGCCATGCGAAGATCACGGTGCACACCGACACCCAGGTGGCGGCTGTCGACGGCTTCGTGGGCAACTTCACCACCACCCTGGAGAAGGACGGCGACAAGACCCCGCTCGAGCACGGCGTGGCGGTGATAGCGACCGGCGCCACCGAGTACAGGCCCGAGGAGTACTCCTACGGCAAGAGCGACAAAATCGTCACGGCGCTGGACCTGGACAGAAAGCTGATGGCAGGGGACAAGGGCCTGGACGGGATCGACAACGCGGTCTTCATCCAGTGCGTCGGCTCCCGCGAGCCGCACCGCCCCTACTGCTCCCGCGTGTGCTGCACCCACTCCGTGGAAAGCGCCATCGCGCTCAAGGAGAAGAACCCGGACGCCAACGTGTTCGTGCTGTACCGCGACGTCCGGACCTACGGCGAGCGGGAGATCCTGTACCGCAAGGCCCGCGAGGCCGGCGTGATCTTCATCCGATTCACCCTGGAGAGAAAGCCGGACGTCCGCGTGGAGGGCGACAAGGTCCTGGTCACGGTGTACGACCCGATCATCGGCCGCGAGATGGAGATGGAGAGCGACCTGGTGTGCCTGGCCACCGCCATCATCCCGACGAAGTCCGAGGGGCTTGCCCAGGGCTTCAAGGTGCCGGTGAACGAGCACGGCTTCTTCGTGGAACGCCACGCCAAGCTGGGACCTTCGGAGTTCGCCACCGACGGCGTGTTTTTGTGCGGCCTGGCCCATTATCCCAAGCCGATCGACGAGGCCATCGCCCAGGGACAGGCGGCGGCGTCCCGGGCCGTGACGCTGCTGGCCCGGAAGAGAATCCACACCAGCGGCGAGGTGGCCCACACCAGCCCCGCCACGTGCAGCTCCTGCGGCGTGTGCGTGTCCATCTGTCCGTACAACGCCCCTTCCTTCATCAACGAGGGGCCCAACGCGGGCAAGGCGGAGATCAATCCGGTGCTGTGCAAGGGTTGCGGCCTGTGCGTGGCCTCGTGCCGTTCCGGCGCCATCAGCCTCAAGGGATTCGACACGGACCAGATCTTCGCCATGATCGACGCGATGTAAGGTATTAGGGACGAAGCATTTATGAGTGCACACATAATAAGGAGAGGACATCATGTCTGAATGGCAACCCAAAATCGCGGCGTTTCTGTGCAACTGGTGCAGCTACGGCGCGGCGGACCTCGCGGGCGTAAGCCGCCTGCAATACCCGCCCAACATCCGGGTCATTCGTATTCCCTGCACGGGCAGGCTTTCGCCCAAGTTCATCCTCGGCGCCTTCCGGCATGGGGCCGACGGGGTCTGGGTGTCCGGCTGACATCCCGGCGAATGCCATTACCTGGAAGGTAATTACTACGCTAGGAGAAAGTTCGCCCTGTTGAAGAACCTTTTGGAGCACATGGGCATCGAGCCCGGACGCCTCCACTTCTCGTGGGTGTCGTCCGCGGAATCGACCAAGTTCGTGGACGTGGTGTCCGACGTGACCGAGTCCGTGCGCGCCCTGGGCCCTGCCGAGAACTTCATCAAAAAGGAGCCGAAGGTAGCCTGAAATGAGCGAGGAATACACGAAAAAGATTCAGGAGATCGCCCGGAGGCTTCTTGAAGAGGGAACGGTCGACATGGTAGTCGGTTTCCGCAAGGGAACCGTGCCCATGATGAACGAGCCCTGCTTCGTGAAGGACCCCGGCCGGGTCGGTCAGCTCGTGTGGGACTCGAACTGCGGGATCAACCTTTGCAACTACCTCACCAAGCGCAAGGAAAAGATCGGCGTTGTGGCCAAGGGTTGCGACTCGCGGAACATAGTCACCCACATCATCGAAAACCAGACCAGCCGCGACCAGTTGTACGTCATCGGCGTGCCCTGCCTGGGCATGGTCGACAAGCGCAAAATCAAGGCCGAGGCCCCCGGCGAGGTGACGGAGGTCGTCGAGGACGGCGACAGCATCACCGTCAGGGGCGAGGGCTTTGAAAAGACGTACGACAAGGCCGAGGTGCTCCAGGACAACTGCGTGACCTGCGTGCACAAGAACCCCGTCATCTCCGACGAGATGGTGGCCGAGCCCGTGGCCGAAAATACGGACATCGACCGCTACGCGGACGTTCGCGAGGTCGAGGCCATGGACGCGGACGGAAAATGGCGGTTCTTCGAGGACATGCTGGACAACTGCATTCGCTGCTATGCGTGCAGGAACGCATGCCCCCTGTGCTACTGTCCCACCTGCTTCGTGGACGAGTCCAAGCCCCAGTGGGTCGGCAAGAGCATCGACCCCACGGACACCCGTACCTTCCACTTCCTGCGCGCATACCATTGCGCGGGACGGTGCACGGACTGCGGCGCGTGCGAGCGGGCCTGCCCAGTGGGCATTCCGGTGCGGCAGTTCACCAGGAAGCTGAACAAGGACTGCGAGGAACTGTACGACTGGGAGGCCGGGATGGACCTGGAGCAGAGGCCGCCGCTCGACACGTATCGTCCGCAGGACCCCGAGGAGTTCATCAAGTAAGCGAGGAATAGGTGCCAACCATGCGCATACTGAAGATAGACAAGAACGACTGGACCGCGGGGGTCGACAGGCTGGCCGGTTCCTACCGGGTGGTCGGGCCCAGAAAAGAGGGCGCGTTCCACAACTTCGAGGTGCTGGAAAAGGGCGAGCAGCCTGATTTCGATTTCCAGAACACCCGGTTGTCGGCCAAAGGCGTCGTCTACCCCCAGTCCGAGAAGATGATGCGGTACACGCTGGACGAGTCCAGGGAAGACCACCACGTCATGCATGACCTGGACAAGGACATACCGGAGACCGCCATTCTGGGCGTCCGGCCGTGCGACGCCAAGGCCATCGAACTGGTCAACCTGAATTTCGACACCGACGAGTACAAGGATCCATACTGGATCCGGCGATACGAGAAGCTGTACCGGGTGGGACTGGCCTGCGACAATCCGTGCGGCGCCTGCTTCTGCACGTCCGCCGGTTCCGGCCCCTACGACGAGCAGGGTCTGGACATCCTGCTGGTGGACAACGGGGACAGCTACCTGGCCAGGGTCCTCACGGACAAGGGCGAGAAGCTGGCCCAGGCAGCGGGATGGAGTACGGAAGCCGGAGACGTCGAGGCCGTCATCGCGGACAGGGCCAAGGCCGCCGAGGACAAGATCACGTCCCGCGTGGACCAGGGCAGGCTGACCGAACTGGCCACCAATGACCTGCACGGCGCGCCTTTCTGGGACGACGTGTCCTTTTCGTGCATCAACTGCGGCACCTGCACGTACCTGTGCCCAACCTGCTGGTGCTTCGACATCCAGGACGAGGTCTGCGGCACGGAAGGCTGCCGGCTCAAGAACTGGGACTCCTGCATGTACCCGCTGTTCACCATGCACGGCACCGGCCACAACCCGCGCGGTACCAAACTGGACCGGGTGCGCCAGCGCTTCATGCACAAGCTCAAGTACTTCACCGACAAGTACGACCAGGGCATCATGTGCGTGGGCTGCGGCCGCTGCGTGGCCCAGTGTCCCGTCAACATCGACATCCGCAGGGTGTGCGATCTCATGAACAGTTACGAACCCGGCTCTGAATGCGCGGTGTAAAGGGGGTTGAGGTGCAGAATCCATACTTGCCATACCCGGTACGCATCGACGACGTCTGGATCGAGACCGAGGACAAGAACCTGAAGACGTACAAGTTCGTATTCCTGAACCCGGAGGACGAAAAGAAATTCGCCTATGTCCCCGGACAGTTCGCCGAGCTTTCGGTCACGGGCAAGGGAGAGATTCCCATCGGAATCGCCTCCTCCCCCACCGAAAAGGGTTACGTCACGTTCACGGTCAACAAGGTCGGCGTGGTCACAACCGCTCTCCACAACATGGTCGCCGGAGACATCATGGGCATCAGGGGTCCTCTGGGCAACTGGTACCCCTGGGAGACCATGGAGGGCAAGAACATAGTCATCATAGGCGGCGGCTTCGCCTTCACCACCCTGCGTTCCTCCATCGTGTGGCTGCTGGACCCGGCGAACCGGGACCGCTTCGGAAAGATCACGGTGGTCTACGGCGCCAGGAGCCCGGGAATGCTCCTGTACCGGAAGGAGCTGGAGGAGTGGGAAAAGCGGGACGACATCGACCTGCACATCACGGTGGACGGTACCCAGGATCCCTCGTGGAAGTACAACGTGGGTTTCGTCCCGGCCATCACCGAGGAGAAGGCGCCCCAGGGCGACGAGGAGTCCTACGCCATTGTGTGCGGCCCCCCGATCATGATAAAGTTCACCCAGCCCGTGCTGGACAAGCTGGGGTACAACCATGACAACATCATCATGTCGCTGGAAAACCGCATGAAATGCGGCATCGGCATGTGCGGCCGCTGCAACATCGGCAAGGAGCTCGTCTGCAAGGACGGCCCGGTGTTCACGCTGAACCAGCTCAAGGAGACCCCGCGCGAGTACTAGCAGCCCCTGTCCGGCGCTTGTCCCGCCCGCCATTGGCGGAGTCGGGGCAGACCGTCCGGCCGCATGAACGGAGTGCCGGGTTGCCGGGCAGACGCCCGGGCGCGGAATCATTGGAAACGGAGGAGACCATGTCCCGGAATACCGAAAACCGTACATTCAACCGGCGGGAGTTTTTGCGCCTGTCCGGCATCCTCGGCGTGGGCGTGTGCGCCGGCGGCCTTGCGCCCCTGGCCGAGAGCGTCGCCTTTGACAGGGACCTGTACAAGGTCACCCGCACGGAAGAATTCATGGGCACGTTCGTGGCCGTCACCGTCCTGCATCCCGGCAGGACCAGGGCGGACGACGCCATCGGCGGGGCCTTCGAGGCCATGCGGCGCGCGAGCGGGCTGATGGACCGCTACGACTCCGCGTCGCCCATCGGCGCGCTCAACGCGGACGGCAGGGTCAAGGGCCTTCCCGTGGAGGTTTCCGACGTGCTGGCAAGGGCCTCGAAATTCCACAAGCTGACCGCGGGCAACTTCGATCCCACGGTGGCCCCGGTGGTGGACCTGTACAGGAAGCACTTCGCAAGGACCAGCACGCCGCCCAGGCCGCGCGACATGAAGTCCGCGGTGGCACTGGTGGACGGCAACGGGCTTGTCGTGTCCGGCAACGAGGCCAGCCTGGCCAGGCCGGGCATGGCCGTGACCCTGGACGGAATCGCCAAGGGATACGTGATCGACCAGGGCATGCTGGCCCTCACGCGCGCCGGGGTGAACCACGCGCTCATCAACGCGGGCGGCGACATCCGCTGCGTCGGCGGCAAGGACAGGGGCCAGCCCTGGACCGTGGCCGTGCGCAACCCCGGCCCTGACGGCGGGTACCTGGACACCATCAAAATGCGGGACGGCGCCATCGCCACCAGCGGCAACTACGAAGTGTACTTTGACAGGGAAAAGCTGTTTCACCACATCGTGAGTCCGCAAACCGGCGCCTCGCCCCATGCGGCGGCCAGCGTCACGGTCCGCGCCGTCGACGTCTGCACGGCGGACGCCCTGTCCACGGCCGTGTTCGTGATGGGCCCGGACCAGGGAGTGCGGTTCGTGGAAGGCCTGGGCAACACCCAGGCCCTGATCCTCGGCCGCGACGGCGAGCGCAGGGCCTCGGCAGGCTGGACATCCGCATAGCGACACAATTGGGCCAGCCCGGAACCACAAGACGCAAAAAAGCCCCTGCCTGAAAAAGGCAGGGGCTTTTGTCTTTCCCGTGAAAGAAAGCAACCCTCGTCATCCCCGCGAAAGCGGGAACCCATGAGTATTCATTAACCCGCGCTCACCCGGACCCTGATCCGTCGCCGTCGTTGTTGCCGTTGGTCTTGTTTATGAGGCGGACAAGATCGCTTATGGACGTGTTGGCCTTGGTGAAGAAGTGATCGGCTCCCGCCTCTTCCGCGGCATCCCTGTATTCGTCGCTGTCGTGGTTGGTCAGTATGGCCACCAGCAGGTTGGGCTTTTCCGTCTTCACCTCCCGGGTAACGGCCAGACCGTTGGGTGCTGGGATGTTGATGTCGACCAGGGCCAGCTCTATCTCCTCCATGTGTTCATGAAACAGGTCAATGGCCTGGGTCCCGTCTTCAGCCTCGAACACCCTGGCGTCGGAAAAGGCCTGGAGGATGACCTCCTTCAGCGTGCGGCGGAACCAGGCGTGGTCCTCGACCAGCAAGATGCTTGTCATGCAAACCTCATTGTCTTCCGGCCGGATCCCCGCCGCCAGCCCTGGCTGCCGCGGTCCGGCGTGTCTCTTTCGTGGGCACTGTGACGTACGCGGAACCAATTGTCAACCACGCATACCATACTATTTCCCCGGTTCGGCCATTATGGGGTAAACACTGTATTTTGGGGCTTAGGGTAAAATCGGGTTGTTACCCGTTCCAATTTTGGATACCCCGGTAATGATTACGGGGACGACCCTTCCCGTCCCGCGGCTGTCACCTCCTCCCCTCGGAGGATCGTTGAAATGGAGGACAAGGCCAGAGTGGTCATAGCCGAGGACCACGCCATTCTGCGCGACGGACTGCGTGCCCTGTTGACCTCGTGTTGCCATCTGGACGTGGTGGGAGAAGCGGCCAACGGCCTGGAGGCCATCAGGCTGGTTGGTGAAACGGAACCCGACCTGCTTCTGCTGGACCTGTCCATGCCCAGGATGAACGGCCTCACCGCCATCCGGGAGGTCAAGCGCAACCACCCCGGCACCCGCATCCTCTGCCTCACCGTGCACACCGGGGAGGAATACGTGTCCGAGGTCTTCTCCTCGGGCGCCGAAGGCTATTGCCTCAAGGACGCCACCCGGGAGGAGTTGTCCATCGCGGTAAGGAGCGTCCTCGCCGGCAAGCGTTACCTTGGCCCGGGCGTCTCCGAGCACGTGGTCACCGGCTATCTGAACGGAGTCAGGCAGTTGGGGAAGGAGCGCAACGGAAGCCGGGAACTGACCCAGCGGGAAAAGGAGGTGCTCAAGCTGATAGGCGAGGGATACAAGAACAGGGAGGTGGGCGACATTCTGTGCATCAGCATAAAGACCGTGGAGAAGCACCGGGCCAACATCATGAGAAAGCTGGACCTGCACAACGCCGCGGAACTGACCGGCTACGCCATTGAAAAGGGGCTGGTCAGTCCATGAAACCGGGGGCCGACAAATCCCATTCCGCGCGCACCTCGCAACCGTGGCCCTTTTGGGCAATCAGCCGGAATTCGCCGCCGGACAGGGTCACCCTCTCACTCAGGCTGGACAGTCCCAGGCCCCGTCCCGCTCCCTGCCTTTGCGTCACTTCCTCGGGATCGAATCCGACGCCGTCGTCGGCAACGGAAAGGCTCAGCACCCGGCCCGCCATGCCGAGGCGCACGGTGACCTGTTGGGCCTTAGCGTATTTGGAGGCGTTGGTGACGGTTTCCTGCACGATGCGGTAGATGACGATCTTGAGCGGCCTGGGAACGTCGTCCTCCCTCACGGCCAAGTCCAGTTCAATGCGCAGTTCCGGCTGGTGCGTGGTGAACTGGCGTACATGACCCCGGATGCCGGGTATCAGGCCCAGGTCCTCCAGCACGGTGGGCCACAGGTTCTGGGAAAGCCGGCGGGTTTCCGCCACCGCGTCCATCATCATTTCCACGGCCTTTTGGACTCCCTCCCTTGCCTCTTCGGAGGCATCGGCCATGGTCGTCGAGAGCATCCCCTCCATGGAGAATTTCACCGCCGCGAGCTGCGCCCCGATGCTGTCGTGCACCTCCTGGGCCACCATGCGCCGTTCGTGTTCCTGGGCTTCCAGGACATGGTTGGACATTTGTCTGACCTGTTTTTCCGCCTCGACCAGGGCCTCGGCGGTCCGCCTGTGTTCCTCTGCCTCGGCGCGCAAGGCCTCGACGGATCGCGCCAGTTCCCGGGTGCGCTCCTCCACCCGCGACTCCAGGTATTCCTTGGCCGCCTCCAGTTGCATCTCGGCCATCTTGAGGTCCGAGACGTCCATGAACGCCGCCACCGCTCCCGTAGGCTTCCCCCGGTCGTCACGCAGCGGCGTGGCGTGCCCGAAAAGGTAATGCCGCGTGCCGTCGTCGTGCACCACCTCGAATTCGGCGTCGGTAACGTCCCGGTTCTCCCGGATGGCGACCCGCAGGGGCAGGTCCTCGAACTCCAGTCGGCGTCCATCGTGCTCGAAGAGAAGACGCGGGGCCGTCGCGCGCCCCGCGCCCGGAGCCCTGCCCGGATTCCGGTCCTCGTCCAGGCGCAGCAGGCGCTGGCCGAACAGGTTGCCCGTGATCCGTCGCAAGTCGGGGTCCTCGCCGATCCAAACGGCCGCGGGCACGAACCTCAGTACCGCCGCCAGTTTGCGGGCCCGGTCCTGGACATCTTTGCAGGACAGCAGGTGCTGCAGGCCCAGGGAAGCCAGGGCGGCCAACTGTTCCAGAAGCGCCTGGTCCTCCTCGGTGAACTCTCCCCGCTCCTTGTCGGTCAGCAGGATCAGTCCCCGGGATCGTCCCTGGCCGTCAGTGAGGGACGCGCCCAGCAGGCCCCGTAACGGAATGTGGCCTTCGGGCGGGCCTTTCCACCGGGGATGTGCTTCCAGTTCCGCCTTGGTCAGCCGTATGGAACCCGCTGTGTCCAGCAGCTCCTGGTAAACTCCGCCCCGGATCGTGCGGAACTGTTCCCCTTCCGGGCACGGCGGAGCCGTAACATCGCGCGAGTGCGCGGCCGTGGCGAATTCCCCCCTCCGGAATACATGCCCGCAGGTGGCTATTCGGGCTCCGGTCAGGCTCCGTGCCGCGTCCACCACCCGTTGCAGCATTTCCGGCACGGACTTGGCCGCCAGGGCTTCCCTGGCCACCTCGATCAGGGTGTTCAACCCGGCCAGCCGTTGCTGCTTCTTATGCAGTTCCATCTCCAGCGGGGTCTCGTCGGTGGTTATGGCCACCACCTCTCCGTTGGGCAGCCTGTACACGAAGCTCTTGCGCCAGCCGCTTGTGTTTTCGTCCTCGTAATACGCCACGGGCAGTTTCTCGGAGACGCCGGTGCGCCAGACCCTTTCAAGCACGTCGACCAGGCCGGCTCGCACAACCTTCGGAACCACGTCCTCAAGGCGGCGGCCGATCACCTCGTCCCTGCCGTATCCGTCCATCTGCTCCGCCGCCTTGTTCCAGTCCTTGAACACGAAATCCTCGGCGTCGCCCACCACATCGTACACGGCCGCCGCTTCCCACATGCTGTCGAACAGTTCCCTGTAACGGGCCGCCTCGTCCCTCAGGCTCTCCTCCTTTTCCTCGAGGTGCCTGAAAATGGTGGCGTACGGTTTTTCAAACGCCGACACCACGATGGCCCGGTAGATCATGTAAAAGGAGAACACCTTGAGGAGGTGGCCGGTCATGTTGAACAGCCCGTAGACGTTCACGTACATGGTGAAGAACAGTTCCGAGGCGATGGTGAGGCCAATGGACAGGCCCAGATACGAGGCCACGCCGGGGTCCATGGCATTCCGACGTCTGTACAGGAAATAGGCGGCGACAACCAGTATGAGGCAGACGGCGTACTCCGCGAAAACCTTGAACGTCGTGAGTCCCCGGCCTTCCACGTAGCAGGTGGGAAACACGTCCCATACCATGATGGAGAGCATCAGGAGTCCCGTGACCGCGCCGTAGGCCGCCAGGGTTGGCATCTCCCTGAACCGGCGGTTGATCAGGACAAAGGCGAGAAGGACTGAGACGCTTTGCAGTAGCCGGGCCGCCACCCACAACTGGGCGGAGGTGTCGGAGGCCAGGTGCACGGGCAGAACCGACATGCCCTTGTACGTGACGGTGTGGAAAAGGTCCAGCACACCCACGAAGGCATAGGCAATGCCCAGCAACAGCAAAAAGTCGCCGCGCAAAAAACGCCGCGAGTTCCACGCGATGGTGAACGCGGCCCAACAGATGGTTATGGCGAAGGCTTCCGTCAGGAGGTGGAACAGGAGATAGTTGTGCCGGCCAAGCACCGCCAGGCAGATTACGCCGACGGCGAGAAGTGTCCAGCGGTACACATTGTGGAGCCTGGTGTTTCTAGTCATCAAACCGATAATTCTCCGGAGCCGCCGATGTGGTTCGCGCCTCCGGTGCTGTCTCGCTGTTCATGCGTTCCCGGACTCGGCAAGGTCCCTTGCGACCATGCCGTATCCCTTCCCGCGCTGTTCTTCGGAGCAGGGAATGCCCATGGGGAATACCTGCTTGCATCCGCACCACCTGAGACCGCTCACGGATTCAGGGAAAAGCAAGGCCGGGGGCTCGCTCCGGGGTGGAAACGGCGCGTCTCCGTCTGCGCGGGGGTTGGCGGGGATACCAATATTCGGGTACTACTTATCCAACAATTCACGGCCCGCGTCAAGGGTTTCGGCACTGACCAGGACCAGCCGCAGCGTGTACGTCCCCCCAACGTGCCGGGTCAGCCGGGCCTTTTTGCCAAAACCCTCAGGCCCGGCCCCGCCCGTACGGAACTCCCGGACGGTGGTCCCGGACGAACCGTACTCCGCCACCTCATGTGCGTCCCCCTGCCGGACCACGTCCACCACGCCCCCTCCGGAAGTGGGATATCGGCACACAAACCTCCCTTGGGGTTCCACGCCGCACTCTTCAACGGGTTTTTTTGGTCCGAAAAGCAGAAACCGCACGTCCGAAAGCAGGGCCTCGGCAAATCCTTCCCTGTCCATGGGAGGGGCGGCCTTGTTTACCCTCACCTCGCCGTCGGCGTACACCGCGTCGAACAGGGTGGGGCCTTCCACGGAAAGAAGCATTGCGCGAAGGTCCCGGCTTTCGGGAAACCCCACGGTGACGCCCACAAGCGAGCTTCGCACGCCGAAGGGCCCCTCCACGTCGATGGTGTGCACCACCCGGAAGGGCTTTTGGGCAAACGCGCCGCCGCAGAGTTGGTCGCACGCTCCCGGTCCGGCGGGGAGCGGATCCAGCCGGGGAGGGCCCACGCAGCCGGCGCACAGGAGGACGACCACGATGCAGGCGAGTCCCGCGAGCACCGCCGCCGTGGGGCTATCGGCCATCGTAAGCCGCCTCCCGGAACACCGCGTCGGGAATGTCGGGATTCAACTCCGGGTAACGGAAGCTGATCACGGTGTGCGCCGCCGCCCCCTCGTGGATGACGATGCGGGAGATCAGGCCGGGACGCTCTCCCAGGACGATGTCGACGCCCTGGATGAAATCCGCCAGTTCCTCGGCCCGGGGCGTGAGCACCACCCTCGCGGGATCCCCCGGTTCCAGGCGCGCGGAAAACGTTTCGCTCCTGTCGAAATCCCCGGACATCCAGGAATTGATGTCCTCCACCACGGCCCGCACCGCTTCCAGGCCGCCGCCCGAGTCCCTGCTCCATCCGCCGTCCCGCCACGTGTACCGCAACAGGTCCTCGCCGGACATGAGAAGGACGGTGCGCACCGGTTTTTCGTACTCCCAGCGGACATTGCCGGGGGCGCGCCAGTGGAATTCGCCCGTGGATTCGATGGGGTTTTCCAGGATGGGAAGGTGCTTTTCCTGGACGAACGGGGCGCGGATGCTTCGCACTTCAGCCATGGCGTCCCGCAGGCCGTCCATGTCCCCGGCCCAGCCGCACCATGCCGGCGGCGTGGTGAACAGGACCGCAAGGAGTACGGCGGCGACCGCCGTGGCGTGTCTGCCGGTCATATCATGCCCCCGGCCACCACGATGGTCTGGCCGGTGACGTAGGTGGCCTCGTCCGAGCACAGGAAGGCGACCACTCCGGCAACCTCCCCGGGGGTGCCGAACCTGCCCATGGGGATCAGGTTCTTCACCATGTCCCGGGGCATGTCGTGGGTCATGTCCGTCTCGATGAGGCCCGGCGCCACCACGTTCACCCGGATGCCCAGCCGGGCCAGCTCCTTGGACAGGCACATGGACGCGCCGATGACCCCGGCCTTGGCCGCCGCGTAGTTGGCCTGGCCCCGGTTGCCCACCACGGCGGACACCGAGGACATGGACACGATGCAACCGCTCTTCTGCCGGGTCATCTGCCGCGCTATGGGCTTGGTCATGTTGTAGAAGCCGTCCAGGGTCGTGGACACCACCCGGTGCCAGTCGTCCGCCGGCATCATGGCGAACAGACCGTCCGCGTTGGTGCCGGCGTTGTTTACCAGCACGTCGACGCGCCCGTGCTTTTCGAAGATGTCCGCGACGGCCCCGGCAGCCGCATCGGCGTCGGCGATGTCGAATCCCATGGTCTCGCCGGTTCCACCGGCTTTCTCCACTCCCGCGAGAGTCTCCCTCGCGGCCTTTTCGCCGGTGCGGTAGTTCACGATCACGTGCATGCCGTCTTGCGCCAGGCGCAGGCACACGGCCCTGCCGATGCCCCGGCTGCCGCCGGTGACAAGTGCGATACGGGGTCCCTCGCGTTGTGTCTTTGCCTTGCTCATCACCCTCCTGACAACAGCGGAGCCGGGATCGTCAGAAAACGTCCCCGGACTCGGCCGTGGCGAACTGCAGCAGCCCGTCCATGACGGTTTCGCCGTCCGAGATGATCTGTCCGTCGACAACCGTGAAATTGTGGCGTTCGGTCCTGAGGTCCAGGCTTATGGCCAGTTCCTCGCCCACCTTGACGAACGGCCTGTGGAAACGGGCTTCCTTTATGCCCACGAGAAACCCGGCAAGGACCTTCTCGCCCCGAGCCTTGCGGCGGCTGCCGATCCAGGTCCCGGCGGCCTGGGCCATGACCTCCACGAGAAGGATCGCGTCCACCCGCCGGTCGCGGGCCAGGGGCCAGTCCTCGCGGACCAGGGCCTTGACCCTGCCGTGCGTGGGTCCGGTTTCCACCACCTCGGACACCAGGATGAACTCCGGGCCGTGGGGCAACAGCTCCTGAAGGGCATAGGGCCGTATCATCGTCCCGCCTCCGGGGCCGCCACCGTCATGTATCCGGTACACGCCGGCTCGCCGCACGCCGTGGCGTCGAACGTGTAGGTGCCTGCCTCGCCGTCCACCGGAGCCACCACGATCCTTACGGGATCCCCCGGGCGAACCACGCGGCGGAACTTGATCCTTTTGACCGACACCAGTTCCATGGGAGCGCCTGCCCCGGCTTCCGCGTACAGGCGAACGGCCCGCGCCACGTGGGCCAGTATGGCGACTCCGGGAAACACGGGATTGCCCGGGAAATGTCCCCGGAACCAGGGGGATTCGCATCCTACCGTACAGGCGAATCGTCCCGCGTCCGTGTCCTCCACGTCGTGGGACTCCATCCACTGCTCCAGCATGTCAGCACCGTGATCGACACCAGGGTTATTTGAAGAAGGCGGCCTTGAATTCCGCGTCCGTCCAGATGGAGGCCGTTATGTGGTCCATGAACCTGAATTGGGATTGAGCCAGCTTTTCCCGGTCCTCGGTCGAGGGCGGCGTCCAGGTGAACTCGTACACCTCCGAGAAGGAAACTCCCGGCCTGGACACCGTGACGCGGCCCCTGAACGCCTTGTCCGTGAGGTACAGCAGGTTCAGCCCCACCCGGGGCACCTCTGCGCGCACCTCCTTTTCATACACCAGCGCCCCGGCTCCGCCCAGGGCCTTTTCCCAGCAGTACCAGAAATAGCCCTCCACCGAGCCGTGTCCCACGCGGTACCACAACCGCTCGTCGTAGGACGGGTAGGAGAACTGTTTGGTGTTCTGAGCGTTGTTCTCGAACCCGGTCAGCCGGACCTCCTTGCCCTTGTACGCGGACAACCGGTCCTGTGTTTGCGGGTCGTACCTGTCCGAGCCCAGCACCGCGTCATCACTGCTCATTCCGGTCATGTCCGAAAACGTGTCCAGAAATCCGGCGCGGCACGGCGTGGCGACGAAAAACAGCACGAGCACCGGCAACACCGCCCAAAAGGCGTATCCACTCCTTGTCATGGTCTCCTCCTCTCACCGGAAAAGGACATTCGTATGCAGCGGCCCGGACCAAGCCCGCGAAATCCCGCGACCAGGCGTTACCTGAAGCGGTAGGCCGCTCCGATCATCACGTACGCCTCCCACTCGTCCCAGAACTGGCCCAGGTTCATGTGCCCGTTGTAATACTGCACAAACACCTGCTGGCGGTTCTCCGTCACCGCAGGATCCCCCAGGTCCACCCCGTAGCGCAGGGTGACGTCCGGGCTGAAATCGTGCTCTTCCTGGGCATGGAGGTTCAACCCGGCGAACATGGGCTGTCCCCAGGGGGCGAATCGGTACTCGAACCCGGTCTGGGCCCAGAACGCGCCGTCGATGTCCTCCACCTCCGCATGGAAGTTGTACGTGCCGCCCAGGTAGAAACGGAAATCCCCGACCCTGTATCCCCACAACAGGCGGAGCGCCTCCCGCCCGTAGTCGATGCGCCGGCGCTCTCCCCTGTCCAGGATTTCATCCCCCAGGTGGGAGCTCTGGTGGTAGACGAACGCCTCGAACTCGTGGTCCCCCAGGTCCAGCCCGTGGGCCAGGCCGCCCACGTAGTCTATGTTCAGCAGGTCGAAGGAGTCCGAGAACATGTCGAACCGGGACGTGAATATGCCGCGTCCCGTGAAGGTCATGGTCGTCTCGGGCCCCAGACGGAGCCACAGGAATCCGAAATCGAAGCCGAAGTTCAAATCCTCGTACCAGTCCCCGTCGTCGTCGTACAGAAAACCGAACGTGAACGCGGCTTCCCGGGGATCGGCGCCAAGGGGCTCGAACGCCCTGCCCCGGTCCGGGAACAGCTCCCAACTGCGCTCCTCCTCAAGTTCCGCGTACGCCGTAACGGGCGGTAACGCGGCCGCCAGGAACGCGACGGCCAGGATCAGCAGGACGAATCCGGATTTTTTTCCGGGTGGAATGGTCGAACATGCCGGCATGGTTTCCCCCTTGCCGCGCGGGCGCGGCGTTTTCACGAAAACGGGGCGGTTCGCCCCCCGGGTTCCGAACTGCTTAAAACAAACCCTGGCCGGGCGGGGCCACGGGTTCCGGACACAGGTTTTCGCCCTTTTCGTAGCCGCAGACCCAGACGGCGAGATACGTGTCCACGTAGTCCAGCCAGGCGCGGAAATGGTCCGGGTTCTTCGCGTGTCGGTACATCCTCGCCGTGACCACGGCGCTTCCCGCGGCGTAGTGCCGGCAGTCGTCGCAATCGGTGTCCGGCACGCAGCAGGAGATGTCCCGGTTCCAGTCGAGGTCCGCGTGGTACTGCCGGAAACTGCGGCCAAGGCCCAGATCCGTGGACGGGTTGCGCCTGGGATACGGACAGGAGTAGATATCGTGCAGTCCCAGGGAATGGGTGTGGGCCACCGCGTTGTACGGGGAAAAGACGATGGTCTCCGGGTACTCCCGCAGCAGGTCCAGCATGGTTTCCCGCGAGCGCGCAAGGCTCTCCGCGGTGTGGCGCAACCGCCCGGAATAGCCCACCGGCGCGGAGAACATGTTGAAGGTCATCCGGCAATCCTTTTTCGCCAGCGCCTGTGCGACCTCCCGGGCTTCCCCGATGTTCTCCCGGGTCATGGTGTACACCCACACCGCCCGCTCGTCCCCCGCGTAATTGTCGATCTGCCTGGTCAGAAGGTCGCGCACGTTCCGGGTCCGGCGCGACGTTTCGTCGTTGCCCCACACGGACACGTGGATGGTGTAGCCCACCGACCCGGGAATTCGCTTTTTGCCATTGCTGGCGATGCATCCCAGGTCGATCTCGTCGTAGCAGGCTTCGAGCAGTTCCGGGACCAGCGACGGCTCCGCCCCGGCCAGCACCACGAAGGTGATGCCCCGCTCC
The DNA here is from genome assembly GCA_046542385.1 of Desulfatibacillaceae bacterium. GTDB lineage: Bacteria > Desulfobacterota > Desulfobacteria > Desulfobacterales > Desulfatibacillaceae > JBKHBM01. The sequence continues at coordinate 18,176 of JBKHBM010000022.1, forward strand.
CGTTCGCCGCGAAACAGCTCCCGCCACGCTGCCGGGTCGGAACACTCCTTCGCGTGCTGCTTTTCCCCCTCGTAGTAGTAGCAGCCCTCGCAACGGATGTTGCACCGGTTGGTCATGTCGTAGGTGGACTCGCGCAGGAAAAAGTACCCGCGCACCTTTTCAAAACGCGCCTTGATCTCCGGGTCCGCCATGAGATCGCGGAACTTCACCTTTTTCACCGGCGGCGCCAGCCTCGTTACCTTTTCAGCTTGTGACATGTCGTCCCTGCCCGGCCCGATCAGGCGCGCTTTGACTGCACGTACTCGGCGATGAGGTGGACCGTGGTCAGCTTCGGGTAATCCTCCTCGTATATCTCGATGTCGTACTCGTCCTGGAGGACCAGGGCCACCGTGGCCAGGTCCATGCTGTCCACGCCCAGTTCGTCCACCAGGTCCAGGTCGACCTCGAACGTCTCCGGAGTCACGTCCTCCAGCTTCAATTCCTCGATGACGATTTCGGCTATGCGTTTTTCAAGCTCCTTCAAATCCGTCTTGTTCCGGTTTACGGCACGGGCTTCCATCTGGCTGCTCCTTAGGGTTGTTCGTTGATGTTTCCCGCGGCCTGGCGTGGCGCGCGTAACCGGTATAAAAGCACGTACAGGGGGGGAAGATCAAGGATTTCGCGACGCCGGACGCCAATGGGCGACGGCTTCCGGTGATTGCGGCAATGCGGTGGAAGGCGATTTTTTCAAAGGCTTCCGAGAAAAAACCGGTACCTCAACCCGGCACCGAATGCAAGGCCAAAGTGCCCAAAACCCGTGGATACGCAGGTTTTCCTTGAGGCCGCTGACGCCTGGTGTTAGTCTTTTCACATATTCGGGACTGGTTGCTCCCATCGTGGAACAAACCGATATACACCGGAGGTGGTCATGCCGCGAATGCGATATACCGCACTGTTGATGAGTGTCGCCCTTTGCCTTTCCGGCTGCGCCCTGTTCTTTCCCACGAAGACGCCCATCGCCACCCAGTGGCACACGGCCCGCGACGGACGGCACGCAAAAACCCTTTTGGTCATGCTGCCCGGACGCGGCGACTCTCCCGCCGGCATCGTGAAAAACGGGTTCGCGGACGCCGTGAGGGACAGCGGCCGCGACGTGGACATGGTCCTGGTGGACGCCCACCTCGGATACTACTACAAGCAGAACCTCATCCCCAGGTTGCACCAGGACGTGCTGGTGCCGGCCAGGGAACAGGGCTACGACAACATCTGGATATGCGGCATCTCCATGGGCGGCCTGGGTTCCATGCTGTACGCCAGGGAACACCCGGAAACGGTTTCCGGGGTATTTCTCATGGCCCCGTTCATCTCCTACGAGGAGGTGGAGCAGGAGGTGGCGGACGCGGGCGGCATCGCCGGTTATTCCCCACCGGAACCCCCGGACCCGGCGGACTGGGAGCGCGCGGTCTGGCTGTGGTTCAAGGGATATCCCGAGGGGAAACCGGACATGCCGGTGCTGGTCCTGGGATACGCGAAGGAGGACAAGTTCCACCGGGCCAACAAAATGTTGGCCGACGTTTTGCCCGACAACGCGTCCTACGAGTTGGAGGGCGGGCATGACTGGGGTCCGTGGCTCGAGATGTTCAGGATGTTTCTGGCCGACCGGGTTCCGGAGTGAAACCACGGTTGGAATGTCCGGGGAGATGGCGCGTCTTTGCCATCCCGGATCAACCGTGAACAATCCGGGTCGGGCGCGCCGCCGGCTTCCGTCAGTCCCGGCCGCGTCCCCGCACCCCGCGCACCACCCCCCTGGCGATGATGTGCATGGAGTCCCCGCGGTTTCCTTCCGACAGGATCAGGGGGCCCTCCAACCGGGATCTTTCCCGGCCCGCCGGGCGGGTTCCGCCACGACCATAAATGCGCGCGCCGGAACACACCCGGTGGCGGCGTCGGATCCGGGGTTTTTCAACACACCGATAACTTACGGTTTTTACCAACATTGGCTTGTTGACCCCCGTGGCTGTCGGGTGTATTGTGAATTATTCGGCCTGAAATCGTGGTGCGCCGGGAATCCGTCAACGCCCGGCCTACAGGATACGGGAAGCTCCCGGAATCCAACCATCGCATCGCATCGCATTACGCCTGAATTCGTACCCGGCGCGAATGCGGGCCACGGAGTGACATGAAGGTAGTCCACGTTAAGCAGACCAAGAAGTGGCGCGACGCCTTCCGGGACCGCGGCGGCATATTCGTCAGGTTGCCCCTGGATGCCGAAACCCGGCAGCTGGTGGATCGCCTGCATGAAATGTACGGCACGGAAACCCTGATGGACCTCATAAAGATCGGGCTCAACATGATGGAGAACCAGGTCCGGCAGGCGCCGCCCGACGAATTCGAACCCATGGAGGAAATCGACGAACTGCCGGACGACGACGCGGTCTCCTCCATCGAGGACGAACTGGACCTGGACTGAACCGGTCGCGGGCTTCGCTGCCGCGGGGCGCCGGGGTTGTCGGGCCGTGGTCGCGGGGACTTTCGCCGGACATGTGCATTTGACAAGACAGGGACCTTTCTGCCCGGCGCCGCTGGCGCGCCGGTATCGGCCATATATTGATGCCCCTTCAAAAGCAGACATCCGACAGGGATCGACCGGCTGGCCCGAGAGTTCTGTTGGTGGAGGATTCCGAGGTCAGCCGCAGGGTGGCGGTGAGTATTCTCGGCCAGTTCGAGATCGAGCCGGACGTGGCCGTGAACGGCCACGAGGCCTGCGAGGCGGCCCGATCCCGTGCATACGACCTTGTGCTCATGGACTGCCAGTTGCCCGGCATGGACGGGCACGAGGCGACCCTGGCCATCCGGGGCCCGGAGAGCGCTTCGGCAGGCACCCCCATCGTGGCCATGACCGCGTCCACCACCCCGGAGGAGCGGGAGCATTGTTTCACTTCCGGCATGGACGACTATGTGGCCAAGCCGCTTCAGATCCACGAAGTCGCCGCGATCCTTGAAAAATATATCGGCGCCGAGTTCTGGAATCAGCCATCCACCGGGGAAGTCCCGGTCCCCGCGGACGTCGACGAACGGTTGGCCTTTTTCGGAGTCCATGCCGGGGACGGCGACCAGGCCGCGTTGCTGGAGGGTTGCCTGGCCGAAGACATGAATACCCGGCTTCCGGCACTGACGCGGGCCCTGGACGCCCGTGACTTTGCCGCCATACGGAGGCACGGCCATGCCCTGAAGGGTTCCTACGGGTACGACGGACCGGCGGCATTCCATGAAATCGTCGCGTCCCTGGAGGATGCCGCCGGGGACGAGGACGCCGCAACGTGCGCCGACCTGCTGGACCTGCTGGCCGACGCCTTCCGGGAAGCCCTGGCCCACCTGCGGGACGAGGCAGGGAGGCGGTAGGGGTGAGTCCGGATTGAACCACCGCTTTTCCCCGCAGGGGCAGCCGGCATTTTCCTGTCCCGCGTGATTTTCGGCGGAGCCGCAAGTTTACAGTTGCAAAATCAATCCATTATCCCGTATGTTGACCGTGCGTCAGGCTGCGGATTCCGGGTTTTTCAACGGACCGGTAAACATCGCCCCCACAAGGCCCGTCGGGACGCCCGAAGCGGGGCGTCCAGGGCGGTTCCGGCCACGCCACATCGCTTAGTCCCATGAACGGGGGGCGGCATGGCCCCGCCTCGCCATTGCACGAGTCCCCGGCATGGATTCCGATACCCGGATTGTTCCTGAAAAGGAGGAGGACGTCATGAAAACCACCGGCTTCGGCCTTGTTGTCGCTCTCGTCTTGTTGCTGGCCCTGCCCGCCACGTCATTGGCCATCAGCGGCTCCGCGGAGGACATCACCAAGGAAACCATCGTGGGCCCGGGAAGTGTGGACGTGCAGACCGGCAAGGACATACTGATGAGCTTCGGCGCCACCGTGCGGATGATACCCACCATGGAGTCGGACTGGGACTTCGGCATGAGCCGGCAGGTGCCCGGGTATTTCCTGGTCTTTCCGCCCGCGCCGAATGCGGGTTATCAGGCCGGCAACGGTTTTTTGAAGTATCATGCCAACGAGGGCGGATGGTTCAATGACAACTACATCCGCAACGAGGACAAGCTGTACTTCAACGCCCTTCCCAAGGACCGCAAGTGGAGCTTCTACGCTGCACTGGAATTCGATTCCGGTCTCGAGACCCAGTCCGTGGACGTTCGCGGCGGCAAGGACAGCGAACACAGCAGCTTCGGCCTGGAGCGGCTGCACTGCACGTATGAACTCCCGAAGAACATGCGGTTTCACGCGGGCTGGGACGTGTGGCACGTGGACGCCGTGGAGGGCGCGGGCATGGTGTACGGCGACGACAATCCCGGCTTCTGGCTTACCGGCGACTACATGGACGAGGCCCTGGGCTTCAACGTGGGTTACTTCAAGATCATGGAAAACGACTTCCAGTCCGGCCCGAACCAGGCCCCCGCGGACCCGTCCGACAGGGACCGCGACCTTCTGGCCGGCTACCTGACCATGCATTTTGACAAATCCGCGGACAGCACCAACAAGTTTCAGCTCTTCTATACCTACGACCGTATCCGCAATGTGGGCCTGGGAGACTTTCCGGGCAAGGTGGTGGACCCGGCATTCGGCATTGCCGGCGCGGCCACGGGCACCGTTCCCGAAACCGACAGCCACCACCTAGGGTTCTACTACCTGATGAATTATTTCGACTTCGAGTTCTTCTTCGAATATGCGTACCAGTTCGGCGTGGCGGACGAAGTCAACCTCGCCCACAATGAGTACGACATCTCGGCCCATGCCTTTGCCGGCGACGTATCCTACGATTTCAGGGAGTTCGCCGGATTCTCGTTCAAACCCCACGTGGGATTCGTCTACACCAGTGGTGATGACGACCCCACCGACGACGAACTAAACGGGTACAACGGCAACGTGAACGCCCAGCGGTTCTCCCAGCGGTGGGGAGGCGAGAACACCATCATCGGCGACACCAACCTGGTGCTGGGCACCATGCTGTACGGCTACGTGCCCGAACTCTATGGCAACGGCACTCCCGTCTTCACCGGCGGGCTGCAGAACACCGCCGAACTGGGCGGAGGCCGCGGCGACAATCCCGGCATGACCATGATCAGCGCCGGTGTGCGCATGGCGCCCAAAAAGTACCTCATGTACAACATGAACGTGAACTTTTTCTGGTGGAATGAAAACTTCAACGTGATCAACCACGTGTCTCCCATCGACCCCGCCACCGGCCAGCTTGACGTCACCGAGGTGGGCGACGGCCACGTGGGAACCGAGTGGGACAATGAGGTCACACTGGCCCTCAGCCCCAATACCTTCGTCAAGGGCCAGTTCTCCTGGTTCTTCTCCGGTGAAGGCATCACCGACGTCACCGAGGCGTTGGGCGGCCGGGCGGACGACACGGCGCAACGCCTGGCCATGGAGTTCATCTGGAACTTCTGACGTCCCGCCGCGGCGATACCGGTCCGCCTCCGGATTCGCTCCTTTCGGGAAGTCTTCCGGCAGTTTTCGGGCGCCTTCCGGGCCCTGGTTTCGCACCGGGGCCGGGAAGGCTCCCTGTTTCACGACAAAGAGGTTCCCGCATGATGTTTCGTCAAACAGCCTGTCTGTGGATTTGTGTCGGCCTGGCCGTGGTCCTGGCTTCCTGTGGTGGCGCGGACATCGTCACCGGGAAGCCCGAGCCCGGGGAGCGCCTGTCCGCCGCCGAAAAGCGCCGGATCATGGTGGACCATCCGTTCATGATGTCCGGCGAATACTTTCTGCAACGGGAAAGGCCGGAGCCGGACTATGTCGTGGGAGACGACACCTGGGTGGAAAGCCGCCGCATCGCCATGACGGAAAAACGGCTCAGGGATGTTGAGAAGTCCGGTTCCGTCAAGACCCCTTGCCCCGCGAGGGAGGACGGAATGCGGGTCAAGGCCGGGGCGCTGGTGGGGCCGGGCGTGGAGGGCGGCCATGCCAGAGCCGTCGTTGAAGCCCTGGCCAAACAGGCGGCCCACAGGGGCGTTGCCTGGGTGCCCGTCGGAGAGCTGGAGCTGGCCCTGGGGGAGTCCGCCGCGTCGGCAATGGAACACCCTGAAGAAGCGGCCCGTCGGCTGGGCTCGTTTCCGGGCCTCTGGGCCCTGGTGGAGGTGATCCGCGTCGTCGTCCCCGAAGGCGGGCCCGGTACCGCTAGCGCTTCCTACGTTGTCCGGCAGTGCTACATGGGGGGCACGGTGGCCCGGGCACGGGTGGAAAGGGAGGTGGACGCCGCGGACGCCGCGGACGCCGCGGACGCCATCGCCTCGGCCCTGGCTGACGCCGCCGTCTGCGACGTGGCCTACCAGACCTCGGACCTTCCCTGGTACTGCCACGCCTTTTCCACCGGCAGGGAAAAGAACTCGTGGAATCTCACGGCGGGCGCGGCTTCGGGTCTGGCCGAGGGCGACGAGCTTCGCGTGATGTCCGCGGCGGAACCCGTGTCCACTCCGGGAATGGGCCCCATGCGCTGGCTTCCCGGCAAGGAAACCGGAAGGGTGCGGATCACGGCATTGTTCGACGACGACCTGAGCCGTTGCGAACTGGTCTCCGGCAAGGGCCCCACGGCCGGTGACCTGCTGGTGAAATAGCCGGGCGATTCCGCCGGCACGCGCACGGACATGAAAAGCCGGAACAGGTGCTCCCCGGGCGGGAGAACCGGTTCCGGCTTTCCTGTTGTGGCTCCGTCCGGCGCGGCGTCCCCGGGTTCTCCCCCGAATCCCTTCCGGAGGGCCAAAGCCCCCTGCCCATGTGCTGAAACAGGGTTTTTGTCCAGAGGCGTTCGGGAAGCCCGTTAAAGCAGACTCTTCAGGGATTCCACAATGTTTTCCGCCTGGGACTCGGCTCCTTGTCACGCCAGACGGAAGCTCGCCATGAATTGGGGTGTCCGCCACAGCTTGAAGTAGGTCACCGACCTGGACACCAGTCTGCCGCCTTCCACTTCCTTGATCGTTCCAAAGCACGTGGTGTGCGACACCGGCAGGTTCCAGGGCATGATGTTCACCTTCTCCCCCACGTATCGGTAGTCCACGCCGTCCGCCGCGAAATCGAACTCGTACCGGATGGAGTGGCCCCGGAAGTAATTCAGGGCCAGGGACCCCCTGCACGGGGCCTTCTCGCACACGTCGCCCATGGTTACCCATCCTTCCAGGGGCTGGCGCATGAAGTCCGGGGACTGGGGATTGATCCAGGGCTTCACGTTCCGCGGCCCCCAGGTGGCAAAGAACAGAAACGGCTTTCTTCCTCCGGGGCCGATTCCGGGTTCGAACTCGTGCCATCCCTCCATGATTTCGTCGATGGTGAAACCGACTCTGCGCTGACGCGCCATTCCACGCAAGCCATTGAGCATCTGCATTGGTCTTCCTTTCCGTTATTGAAGCCGGGGCGAGGCGAGCCGCCCGGGTTCATGCCGGGTTGCGTTCGACAGCGACCCGGAATCAGTTGTCCTGAAACATTCCCGCTTCCCTGCGCAGGACATCCGCGTCCTTTCCGAGGAACAGCAGCGACATGTTGGACATGAGATTGGACAGCGGCGGCAAGAGCCGGGAAAAGTAGCCCAGGTTGTTGATCAGGGACACCATCTCCACGGACTTCTGTTTCCGTATGGCCTTGTGGATGATCCGGGCGACCTTTCGGGGGCTCTGGGAATAGAAGGGAAGCAGTTTCATGGAGAGTCTGGTGCCCAGGGTCTCGCCCTTGACCTCCTTGTAAAAGCCGGTGCTGACCATGTAGGGGTAAACGGTGGTGACCTTCACGTCGAACTTTTTCAGCTCGAGAGCCAGCAGCTCGGAAAAGGCGCCCAGGGCGCACTTGATGGTGGCGTACGGTCCCCATGTGGGCACCCGGTAGAAGGCCTGGCCGCTGGACACGTTGACAATGTGGCCGCTTCCCTGGCGCACCATCATGGGGAGGAAGGCGTAGACGTGGTACATGGGCCCCCAGAAGTTGACGGCCATGAGTTGTTCCCATTTTTCAATGGAGGTTTCCACGATTTCGCCATTGTGTCCGATGCCGGCGTTGTTGACGAGGATGTCCAGGCCGCCCAGCCTGACGCCCACGTCCGCGGCCATTTTCTCCACGGCCGCCCTGTCGGAGACGTCCATGGGATAGGTGTGCACGGAAACGCCGTGCGCGGAGAGTTCACTGGCGGCCGTGCTGAGCGCCCCTGCGTCGAGGTCGGTGATGACGAGGGTGCACCCGTCCTTTGCGAGGCACTCGCACAGGCGCCTGCCGATGCCGTGGGCGGCGCCGGTGACGAGAACGCGTTTTCCTTTGAGTTTAGCCATTGTGGAGCCCTTTCCATGCCGTTGTTTTCGAGGGGTTGAATGGTTGTTGATTATTGGGTTCATGACGCGGCGTATCGGGGCAGCGCGTTGTCATGAGTTATCTGAGGGCAAAGGATAGCATGGGTTTCCGAAAAAATCAACGGTTGGACAAAAAAATGACGCGACGCAGCAAAAAACGTCATCAGAATTGCGTTGTCAAGCGTTAAAAGATGATTTTTCGCGGTGTAGGGGGACTCCGGGGGGAGGGCGCGGGGCCGCCGGGGTCCGCTGACCTCTGACCTCATGACCCGCCCGCCACCTCCGACAACCCGACACTCACCCCTCACGAAGCACCTGTGTCCGTGAGCGGTCTCATGCGGCGCGTCTGCGGAGTCAGAGCCCGACCCGAGGGCGAAAAATCCTTTCACCCACCGGGTGAAACGAGGATTTGTTCAAGAACACGCGGAAAAGTCCGATTTATGGGGTTCTTGAAATCTTTTTCAATATTTTCGTCACGGATTCAGGGAAACAGGCTCTCCCCGTACCCCGGAGACTCGTCCGCCCCCCTCTCCCGCCCGCCGCCGGAAGCCCGGTCATCCCCGGCATCCTGGGGAGACGGCGCGGCGTTGCCGCGCCGACCCCTCTCCGCTTCCTTTCACCTCGGGGCGTTTCTCAACACTCCGGGTCCTTCCTTTTATACGTCACGGACGGTGCGCCGGGACGCACCGTGCGCGCCCATTCGACGGCCTCGCCGAACGTGGGATCCACCGACATGGCCGCGGCAAGTTCCCTCGAACCCGCCGGCTTGTATTCGCACCTGAAGACGTTGTCAAAGAAATCGTAGTAGCCGCGGATCAGGCGCAGGCGCTCCTGGTCCCAGCGGACGTTCTCCCTTTGGCTTATCCTCACCTCCCATCCGCCGCCCTCAAGACGGGTCGAATTGGCGCGCGTGAAGTCGCACGAATCCGCCAGTCTGCGGTTCACCGCGCGCAAAAGGCGGGTGCGCTGGTCGATCTCCTCCTTCAGTCTGGCCCCTTCCCTGATCAGGCCGGTGACGTCCATGGCTTTCCTCCCTGTGTGCCGGAGCAGCGGCCGGAGAACCCGGCCGCGACCCCCTCGAGAACGGATTTGGCCGGCGGGATGCGCGTGGAGGCCATCCCGCCGGCCGTGGAAAGGGTCCGCTGGCCGGTCAGGGCATTCGGGACCCGCGAAAGAAGTTCCCGGGGCTCACAGCCGAAGCGTTACTCCCAGGAAGCGGGTCCAATATTAGTCGTTTTTCGACTAATTGTCAACGCATTTTAGTCATTTTTCGCCTATTGAGCGACGACGGGTAGCGCGCAAGGGAAGAAAAACAGGGAATTTCGGCTACCTGGAGGAAAGATCAGCCGGGCAGGGGACGTGGTCGACGACCTTTCCGATCACGTGGAACTCCACGTTGCTGTCCATGGGGAACACGATATCGGGATAGCTGTCATTCATGGGGCGCAGCCGGATTTCGTCCTGCGTGCGAATGAAGAACTTGAAGGTGACCTCCTCCGAGAGTTTGGCCACGCAGGGGTCGCCGCTCAGGGCCTCGATGGCGGGATCCACTATGATGATGTCTCCCTCCATGTACCGGGGCATCATGCTTTTGCCCCGCACCTTGAGGCCGAAGGCGTTGGGGCCGACCTTCTTGGTGGGGGAAACGGGGTCGGCCTCTCCGGAAAAACCCATCGGCCACGGGTCCTCGGCCACGGCGAACTCGCCGGCGGTCACCCAGGAGATGACCGGAACCAGGCGGCGCCTGTAGCTCTCGAACTCGGCGGGGGCCACGTTTTCAAATTGCACGAATTCCGTGACCGGGGTTGCCAGCACCCGGGCGATGGCGTCCAGTTCCTTTGCCCGCGGCTCCTGGCCTTTTTCGATCCTCTTGATCTTGGACTGGGCGCTCTTGTCGCTGAGCCATGGGAAGGCCGCCTTTCCCAACTCGGTCTGGGACAGCCCCTTGTCTTCTCTCGCCTTCTTTATCCGGTCGCCTGTAGTCATTTTCCGCCTATTTTCTTGACAATTAGTCACTATTCGACTATAGTGTGTTCTGCGTGGCTCGCGGTGGTACTGAATTCGCCGAAAAGGCCGGGCGGAACGGGGCGCCAGTTTCCCAGTGGGTGTTGCCGGGTACGGGCACCACATGGAGCCCTTTGCAAGTCCTTGTTAAAACAGTAGTTTACCAAAATGCAAATGTCAATGGCCGTGTGTCCTTTTTCCGGCGGCTGGCTGTGGGGTCCGGTTCCGGCCCTTCACCGCCCTCTATCTTGTAACACTCCGTATTCATACGGAATATAACTGATTTTCAAACAGGTGCGATTTTTGACGCGCATTAAAATTACGCCGTATTTCGTCATTTTTACGCCTCATTCCGGATGTTTTGAGCCCAATTTCGACTATCCGGCCTTCACGGGCCCGGGCGAAATCGCCCCCGGGGCCGCACGCCAGGGAGGACAACATGGGACCTTTTGCGGAAGAACGACAAAACCTTTTCACACCGTCCGAATTCGCCTGCGGGTGCGGTTGCCAGACCAGCGGGATGGCCCTGGAATTCATGGAGCGGCTATTCAGGGCCAGGCAGGAGGCGGGGATTCCCTTTGTAGTGACTTCCGGTCGCAGGTGCCCCGGGCACAACGCGGCGGTGGGCGGGGCACCCGGCTCGGCGCACCTCACCGGCCACGCGGCGGACATCGCGTGCAGAACCTCAGCGGCCAGGCACGCCATTCTTCGGGCCCTGTTTCTGGCGGGTTTCCCGAGGATCGGCATCGGCGCCGGCTTCATACACGCCCAGTGCCGGCCGGGAGACGAACCCGGCCTGGCCTGGCTGTACCCTGAATCCGGGAGGAAAACCCCGAGGAATCCGGGCGTATGCCTGACAGGAGGGACGGGAAGATGAGCATGAAACCGGCAACCGAGGTGGTGCAGGGGCGCAAGGAGATCATGGCGCTGCTGAACCGCTCCTGGACAGTGGTTTTGCGTTGGATCGAGGCGGGGGCGCCCATCGCCTCCATCGACGGGAAGTGGGAAGCGGACCGGGAATCGCTGTTGTCATGGCGTCGGGAGTACATCCGAAGGCACATGGGGCGCGGGGGCCCTAAATGCGAATGATTCCTGACTCTGGGACACCCGGGGCGCCTTTTGTGCGGAGTGTGGGACATTTCACTAACCAGGCTGAATTGCCGGCTAAGCCAGAGTGAGTTGATACGGCTGGAAACGCAACAGGATCAAAAGTTTATGTTGAATAGTGAGTTCATGGCCCGGATATTGCTTCATCCAAGGTGGTTCGAGATCGCGTGAAACGCCGGTAAACCGGTTGCCGACGTTTGTTCGCTGCTTGCATTATTCTGACTCGGGTGCCATATTACCGGAACCTGGAGACGGCACTTTAAACCGTGGGGGAGAAAGTGGCCGCACCGCATCTCCAGCCAGGGACTCCGCCGAAAAGGCGGCGGCCTGGGCATTCGGAGGGAAAGGACTCTTCCCCCGTGGCTGACAATGCCATGCACATCCTCCTTGTCGAGGACGACGAGGCGCACATAGAGCTCATCAAACGCGGCGCCGGGGATTTCCACGGGGAATACCGCCTGGACGTGGCCCGCGACCTGGAGCAGGCCCGCTCCTTTCTCGCCGAAAACACTCCCGACGTGGTGGTGGCCGACCTGGTCCTTCCCGACGGCCAGGGGATGGAACTGCTGGACGGCTCCGGACCCGGGTCGGACTTTGCCCTGGTGCTCATGACCAGCCACGGCGACGAGCGGGTGGCCGTGGAAGCCATGAAGGCCGGCGCCGCCGATTACGTGGTGAAGACCCGCGACACCATGCTGGACATGATGCGCATGGCGGAGCGGGCCTGGCTGGACTGGCGTGTGGCGCGGGAACGGGACCGGGCGGAGCGCTCACTTCGGGAGAGCGAGGAGCGCTATCGATTCCTCATCGAGAACATGAATGAAGTGGTCTACACCATCGATGTTGCCGGCAGGTTCACCTACGTGAGCCCCCGGGTCGGCCAGGTCATCGGCTATTCACCGGAGGAGATGATCGGAAGGAAATTCCCTGATTTCCTCCACGAGGACGACAGGGATCTGATTTCCGGCAGGTTCATGGAGGTTCTCGCCGGCGACCTGCGCGGTTCCGAGTACCGGATTCGGGACAGAAAGGGCGACGTGCGCTGGGTGGCCTCCTCCAGCAGGCCGGTTTACCGTGACGGCGAAGTCGCCGGTTTGCAGGGCATGTTCTACGACGTCACGGACCGCAGGGTGGCCGAGGAGGAAAACACGGAGCTTCTGGCCAGGCTCCAGCATTCCCAGAAGATGGAGGCGGTCGGCACCCTCGCCGGCGGCATCGCGCACGATTTCAACAATATACTGGGAGCCATCCTGGGATATTCGGAAATGGCCCTGTATGACGCGGACAATGCCGATTCGGTGCGCGCGTCCCTTACGGAAGCCCTGAAGTCCATCCATCGGGCCAAGGACCTGGTCAAGCAGATGTTGACCTTCGCCCAAAAGAGCGGGATCCGGCAGCAGCCCCTCAGGCTGGACATTCTGGTGCGGGACTCCATCCGGTTTCTCCGCGCGTCCCTGCCCTCGACCATCTACATACGGGACGACATCCCGATGGAGGGCCCCACGGTCCGGGCGGATTCCATGCAGATGCGGCAGATACTGATGAATCTGGGCAGCAATGCCGCGGACGCCATGAGCCGGACGGGCGGCCGCCTGGACATTCGTCTGGATACCGTGTACCTGGGGCCGGATTCGGAGGTCCTGGAATTCGACAGGCCATGCGGGGAGTACGCCTGTCTGGAGGTTTCGGACACCGGGGAAGGCATGGACGAGTTGACCCTGCAGCGTGTTTTCGAGCCCTACTTCACCACCAAGGACAAATCCAGGGGCACGGGGCTGGGGCTTTCCGAGGTACACGGCATAGCCACGTCCCACGGCGGCTTTGTCCGGGCCGCGAGCATTCCTGGAAAGGGCTCCTCCTTTCACGTGTATCTGCCCGTCGTGGGCGGGGTGGAACAGGAGCACCTGGAGAGCGACTGGCCCGCCGGCGACCGGCGGGGCACCCTGCTTTTCGTGGATGACGAGCCGGCGCTGGTGGACATATCCCGGAAAATGCTGGAACGGCTCGGATACACGGTGGTCGCCGAAACGAGCAGCCTTGCCGCGCTGGAAAGATTTCGCGCCGCGCCGGAGAGCTTCGACGCCGTGATAACGGACATGACCATGCCCACTCCGCGTGGGGATGAGCTGGCCGAGATGATTCTGGAGATCCGGCCTGACCTGCCGGTGCTCCTGACCACGGGTTACTCCGAGGTCCTGGACGAGGACGAGGTGAGGGAGAAGGGCGTGCGCGAAGTGGTACTCAAGCCGCTGTCCATGGGCCTGCTGCTGGAAGCCCTGGACAGGGTGCTGGACGACGGCGGAGACTGATCCTTTCCTGAATCCGCGAGGAACGGGGCCTCCCGTCCTCCGGTGCCGCATCGGGCTTTTGCATGGTCACGCCCCGATCCCGTACTTTTCGATTTTCCGGTAAACCGTCGTGGTGTTGAGGCCCAGCAGTCTGGCGGCCTCGGCCCGGTTTCCGCCGGTTTCCTCCAGGGCGGCCCGGATCAGGCGTATCTCGTTTTCCATCAGGTTGAAGGTCTCGGGCCGGCCTACCGGCTTGCGCGTGGTCGCCACCAGTTCCGGTGGCAGGTCGTCGGCTCCGATCCGTTCCCCGGAACCAAGGGTATGCGCCCTTTCGATGGCGTTTTCAAGTTCCCGGACGTTTCCCGGCCAGTCGTGGGTGAGAAGAACGTCCATGGCCTTGGGGTCGATCCCGGACACCTTGCGGGTCCGTTCCCTGTTGAACCTGTCGATGAAGTGGCGGACCAGGGGCGCTATGTCCTCCTTGTGTTCCCGCAGCGGCGGAGTCTGGATGGTGATGGCGTTCAGCCGGTAGAACAGGTCGCGGCGGAAACGGCCTTCCTCGATGGCTTTTTCCAGGTCCACGTTGGTGGCCGTGATGACCCGGACGTCCATGGTTACTTCCCGCGTGTCTCCGACGGGGCGAAACGTCTTTTCCTGCAACACCCTCAGCAGCTTGACCTGCAGCGCGCCGGAGAGGTCGCCAATCTCGTCGAGGAAGATGGTGCCTCCGTCAGCCGCCTTGAACAATCCTATCTTGTCCTTGTGGGCCCCGGTGAAGGCGCCCTTGGCATGGCCGAACAGCTCGCTTTCCAGAAGGGTTTCCGCCACGGCCCCGCAGTTCACGGGTATGTAGGGCCTGTCGCTCCGGTCGCTGTTCTTGTGGATGATCCTGGCCACCAGTTCCTTTCCGGTGCCCGACTCCCCCCGCACCAGCACGGTGGGGCTGCCGCTTTTGCTGACCTTGTCGATGAGGTCGTACAATTCGTGCATTCGCTGGCTGGAACCCACCAGCCCCTGGTAACGGTCCGCCTGGCTCAGTTTTCTCCGTATGAGCCGGTTTTCGTGCTCCAGCCTCCGGGTTTCGGACAGCCGCTTCATCAGGACCTTCAACCGCTGCAACTCAAGGGGCTTGAGCAGGTAGTCGTAACTGCCCAGCTTCAGGGCTTCCACCGCCGATTCGATGGTTCCGTTGCCCGTGACCACGATGACCTCGGTTTCCGGCCGCATTCCCTTGATTTCGCGCAACAGTTCGAGCCCGGACATGCCCGGCATGGTTATGTCCGTGATGACGACGTCGAACCCCTGGTTTTCAAAAACCGCGAGGGCCTCCCCGCCGTCCTTCACGCAGGTCACCTCGAAATCCAGCATGCCCAGAAAATCCCGGACCATCTCCCGCATCTGGAAGTCGTCGTCCGCAAACAATATCTTCAGGTCTTCCATATCCTTCCCCGTTGGCACTCCGCGTGACCGCCGCCGTCCGCGGCGCGGGCGACGTTTTCCGGCCGACATGCCGTGGTCCCCAAAGCGGGTTGGAGGGCATTGCCCGGCGCTGTTGTTGATTATCGCATAAAAGCCGTCCTTCAGCCAAGTCCCTGCCGGCGGGTCCCGTTCGATTTGCGCGGACGCCGGCTTGCCGCAACCAGGAAAACCCGTGCCGGGGCCGCAGCCTTTCAACCGGGGGTGAATCCGGGTCCTTGAGAATTGGCGCGAAAAGCCTTGTTCCGGGCGGCTGTTCACAGGGCACACGGCATTGCGCATTCGACATTTTCGTCCCGATACGTGGAAATTGTCATTGTCCGCTGTATCCCGGGCACCAATTGTGTTAACATTCACGTCCCGTTGGAACAGGGGAGCCGCGGCACGCTTTTGGTTGGTCGTGGCCGGTCCCGGGTGTTCCGGAAAACAGCCCCCGCCTTTGCGCGTACCGGATAGATGAACAGAACCCTCAAGATTATTGTCACGGTCGTTCTGGTAGGCTCGGCCCTGCTCGCCGGGGCCACGGCGGCCGCGTTGATCTGGATATGGAACCATCCGGACCGCGTATTCGCCCACGCGGCCGATCGCGCCGGTTCCGGGACGGGCCTGGAGTTCAGCGCCGTCCACGTTGAACTGGTTCACCAGGGAGGCTGGCACATCGCCCTTGTCGGGGACAGCCTGACCGCCCGTGACGTTTCCGACTCGTTCGTGGTGGCCAGGGTACGGGAGTTTTCCTGCGGTCTGGACCTTTCCGGGGTGCTCACCGACCGGATCGCGGCACTTTCAGTAAAGCTGGTCGATCCGGTGGTGGACCTGAAACCTTCCCATATCCGGCAACTGCGGGGCAGGGACACCGGGCCGCCGGAGTCATCGTGGGTCGATCTCCGCGTGGAACGCCTGGTGGTCCGGGACGGCAACCTGGACGTCCGTTTCCCCGGGGAGTGGAGCCTGGCTCCCATGTCGGTGGATGAAATTCTGGCCGATTACACTGGAGGGGACTCGGACGCCGGGGTTACGGCCAGCGCCCTGGTGCGGTGGCGGGGCCGTGTCGGCGCGGTGAGCGTGGACAGGAAGCGACCGGGTTCCCCGGAGTTCGCGTGGCGGCTTCGTGGCGTGCCACTGGACGGGCTGGCAATCCCGGCGGTGGACGAGCAAACCCGCCCCATGCCCATAACCGGCACACTGACGGCTTCGGGGGTGCTCCGTATGGACGGCGAATCCCTTTACGCTGACGGCGATTTCGAGATTGCCGACGCCACCGTGCACAATGACCGCGCGCCGGATGGCGCCGTCCGGCTCGAGACCATCGCGGGCACCTTCAACGCGGCGAGGCCCGAGGCCGGGGCGCTTTCCGCGACCCTGGCCGTGCCCCGGGTCCGCCTGCCCCACCTGGAAGCCGCGGCAACCCTGCGGTACGACGAAAGGGAGCACGTGCTGCTGCTCCAGGGCGAAACGTCGAACAATGCCGAGTGGGAAGACCTTCGCGATTACGTGGTGGCGTTTTTGCCCGCGGAGGTGTCAAGCTGGGTCGGCCCTCACGTAAGCAACGGCACCATAAGGCCCGTGGCGCTGGACTACAGCCGCGGCACGGCCGACGGCGGGGATGGACTGTCCGTGCGGGTCCAGGTCCGCGACGTCGATCTAGACCCCGGCGGCGGCTATCCCACGGTCAACGACATCGACGCCGGCCTGGTCTTCGACATGGACGGGTTCGTGGTGCGCGCCACGGCCTTGAAATACCCGGGCGCGCGGGCCACCGGCCGGGCCCGCCTCGTCTATTCCGGGCCCAGGAGCGGGCACCTCGAGATATACGCCTCGGGCACCTCGGACATGGAAGCCACCTGGGACGCCGTCAAAAAGCCGCTGTCCTCCACCGGGCCCTGGGCCCGGGACCTGGCTCCCCAAGGCACGGCCGACGTGGAGTTCAACCTCTCCTTTGCCGAGGTGGACGAGCCGGACACGGACATCACCTTTTCCACTACCGTTCGGCCGGACGGGGCCACGGTCCAGTGGGCGGGGGCCTTTGGCCCCCTGGAAACCCGCGACGTCCGGGGAACGGTGTACGTGGACAACGAGCTGGTCTCCTTCAAGGAAACCAGTTTCCTGCACTCCACCCACCCGGGACGGCTGGACGGCGAGGTCGTGCACACCGGCGACCGCCAGTCCAGGCTGCACGTCTGGCTGGGAGGTCTCCAGGGCTACCTCCCCGCCTTCGGAGAGGGCGAGGGCCCCTTTCCCACCTGGCCCCCGAAAAAGCTGGACGCCGAATTCACCTTTTTCAGGAATACACTGGAGGGCGAGGGAAAGGGCTGGAGGACCGAGGTGCTGAGCCGCGACGGAGCCGGCAGACGGATGCAGGCGACCATCGCGGGCGTCGGCCCCCTGTGGTCCCTTGAACACGTGTCGGGCCAGCTGGGCCCTTTTAGCGCCGAATACAGGGAAAAGACAACGGACAG
Organism: Desulfatibacillaceae bacterium; assembly: GCA_046542385.1. Lineage (GTDB taxonomy): Bacteria > Desulfobacterota > Desulfobacteria > Desulfobacterales > Desulfatibacillaceae > JBKHBM01. Next base: position 35,823 of record JBKHBM010000022.1, read on the forward strand.
GGGCCCGGCCGTGCTGCTCAACGTGGACCGGGGAGGAGGGCCGGATTCCACCGCCGAAATCACCTGGGACGACTGCGTAATCACCATGGACGTCGAGCTTCCCGAGGCCCGATGGTGGGTCTGGCGGAATTTTCGCCTGCCCGAGCCGCCGGGCGGCATAACCCTGTCCGCCGGCGCCCCACAACCAGGGGACGCCGGGACCAAAACCCGGTCCGGGGAACGGGACCCCGACCTCGCGAGCCGGGCCACCGGTGAACAATGCCTCAGTCTGCCCCTGAAGCAACTGGACATTTCCCTGGCCTGCCCCAGGTTCTTTTTGTCCGAAGCCGAATACCGGGAACTGTCCGCGCATTTTGTCGTCAACCCGGAAAACTGGCGGGAAATCGTGTTCAGGTCCTTCAAGGCGGGAGACATGCCGGGCAAAGGCGTCTGGAGGCTTGGCGAAAAGCGGCACGAACTGGATTTCGACATGGAATCCCTGCGCCCGGCGAATGTGCTCGCGGACATCAGGGAGATGGTCAACCAGGCCATGCGGACCCCGGCGGGCAACGGGGCTCCGGACAGCGGGGTGGATTCGGTGGTCTTCGATGTCGGCGCGGACAAGGCGGTGGTGCCCGGTATCGAGGACATGCCCCTGCACGTCCGGGGGGAAGTCGTCTTCACGGAGGCCGGCTACGACGTGAAGGACGGCAGGGTGCAGTGGGGCGAGCAGGCCGGCGGGTTGCTCCTCTCGGATTCGGAAGAGCGGCTGCATGTAAGGGGCGATTTCGAATTCCTGTACATGGCCCCCTGGACCGAGGTCCTGCGGGAATACCGGAAGATCATATACGGGCCGGCCCCCGACGGGGATCGGGAGGTCCTGGACCAGAGACTGGTGTTCTCCTACGACCCTCCGGACAAGACCCTGTCCCTGGACGTGGCGGCGGCAAGGCTGCGTTTCCTGGAAACCGAATTCGACGGGTTGACCTTCAAGGGAGACCTCGGCCCGGACATCATCAAGGTCGCGGAACTCGCGTGGAACAAGGAGGGTGTCAATGCCTTCACGGCCCGGGCCAGCCTGTACCCCGTGTCCGAAAACAGGTGGGAGGGAAATGCCTGGGCCAGCTTCACGGACCTGGGCGACGTTCTGGCCATGATCCTGGGGAAAAAGGACGGAGGCACCTTTCCCATCAAGGGCGGCGAAACCGAGGTGAATTCGGATCTGGCCCTGGTTTCCGATAAGCCCCACGTGTGGTGGCCGGACGCCAACGTCAGGTTCGTGGCCAAAAACGGCACCATGGACAAGGGCGGCGTCGCCGTCATCATCCTGGCCGCCCTGTCCCCGTACAGCTACCTCCGGGCCATGGTGGGCGCCCGCAGCGAGCTGGAGGGCCAGGGCATGGTGTTCGACACCATGGAAGGCGAGTTCGACCTGGTCAGGAACCGGGCCGACGTGGAGAGTTTCGTGTTCGACGGTTCCCTCGTGCGATACGTGGCCCGTGGTGAAATACAAATCGAGGACAGGACCCAGGACCTTGTGATCTGCATGCAGCCCTTTGACTGGCTCAACTCCATCATCCGGCACGCCCCCGGCCTCAACTGGCTGCTTCTGAACGAGAACGACGCACTGATCGAGGCCTGTTTCAGGGCCGACGGGTCCATAAACGACCCGGACATCACTCCCCTGCCGGCGAGCCTGGTGCCCACCCGCATCGGCGATCTCATCGAATCCGCATTCTGACCCCGACGGAGGTATCCATGTCCACCAATACCGGCAAGACGGTGCTCGGGATTGACATCGGCGGAACCTATACAAAGTTCGGCCTGGTGGATCCGGCCGGCCGTCCCCTGTTCGTTTCACACATGCCCACCCGGGCGGACCGGCCGGCGGAGGATCTGTTCGGCCGCCTGGCCGAAGCGTACAGGGAGCATGTCCGCCCCCTGGATACCGCTTTGGAGGTTTCAGGGGCCGGAATCGGGGCGCCCAACGTGAACGCCAATACCGGCATCATAGTCAGCGCGCCCAACCTTTCCTGGCGGGACACGGACATACCGGCCCTGTCCGAAACATACCTGGGGCTATTTGCGCGGGCCGACAACGACGCCAATGCCTGGGCCCTGGGAGAGATGCTGTACGGCGCGGCCCGGGGAATGCGGGACTTCGTGCTGGTCACCCTGGGGACCGGCCTGGGCAGCGGCATCGTGGTGGATGGGCGTGTGGTGCGGGGCCATACCGGTTACGCCTCCGAACTGGGCCACGTGACCGTGGTGCCCGGAGGCAGGCGGTGCGGTTGCGGCAGGCGGGGGTGTCTTGAAACCTATGCCTCCGCCACCGGGCTGGTTCGCACCGTCCTGGAATTGCTCGCGGAGAAGGGGGTTCGCGGTTCGCTTGCGGGGACACCGCCTTCCGCGCTGGACGCGAAACAGGTCGCCGACGCGGCCCGCGACGGCGACGAGGTGGCCCGGACCGCCCTGGAACGGACGGCGGCCATCCTGGGCCGCGCCCTGGCGGACACCACGTGCCACACCAGCCCCCGGGCCTTTGTCCTGGCCGGAGGCCTCGCCGGGGCCGGCGATCTCATCCTGGAACCGGTGCGCCGCCATCTCGAGGAGAATCATTTCCCGGCGTTCGCCAATACCGTGGAAGTCCTGGCCTCCGGCCTGCCCGAGGACACCGCCGGAGTCCTGGGCGCGGCGGCCCTGTGGCGGGAAGGATGACGGAGGAAGCGGCCTGTTTTGCCCGTCCCCCCCACGAACCGGGCGAGGCCGGGAGGATCACTTCCTTTTCAGCTGCTCCAGCAGCGCGGCAACCCTGGCCCGGTTGTCCTCCGAGCCGATGTAGGAGCGGAACAGCCATTCCTGGGTGCGCATCGCCGTGGACAGGTCCTGGTTCAGCACGGCCTGGGCCGTCGCCTTGGTCTCCACCAGGGTCTTCCGGTCGTATCCGGCCATGGTCCTGGCGATTTCCGCCACCCTGTCCAGCAGCTCGTCGTCCTCGAACACCGCGTTCACGTATCCCATGCGCTCCGCCTCCTCGGCTCCGTAGATGCGGCCGGTGAGGGTCACCTCGAGCGCCCTGCCCAGGCCTATGATCCGCCACAGGGGGTCCAGCAGCGGCGTCAGGGACAGCGGCACCTCCCGCTGACCGAACTTGGCCCGTCTGGCCGCGTAGCGCACGTCGCACATCATGGTGAGGTCGAAACCGCCGGCGATGGCCGGGCCGCCGATGGCCGCGATCACGGGCACGGGGCAGAACAGGATGGACCTGTAGGCGCGGTGGAACACCTCGATGAACCGCTCGTTGTGCTCCTTTTCGATGGTGCCCACGAACTGGAGGTCGAACCCGGCGGAAAAGGTCTTGTCCCCACCGGTGAACACGATCACGCGCACCTCCTCCCGTTGTCCCAGGTCGGTGAACGTGCCGCCGATTTCCGTAAGCACCTCCGGGGACAGGGCATTGCGCTTTTCCGGCCGGTGCAGCAGCACGGTGGCCACGTTGTCGGTCACGTCGATCTCGAGATACCGGTTCGGCTCAGGCATGCTCCACTCCGTTTTGGCAAAGGGTGATGTCGGTCTTCGCTGTCCCGCGCGGGATCAGTCCTCCAGGCGCGCCGACCCGGTCCACATGACGCGCTCGCCCTCCAGTCCACAGGCGCGGGCCGCGTTTCGCAATACGTCCAGTTCCGCCCGTTCCATCAGGGGTTCCGAGGCGTAGTCCCAGGTCATGCCCAGGCGTTCGTATTTGTCCCGGCACAGGTTGTTGAACGCGCACAACTCCCATCGTTCCACGGCGTCGCCCACGTGTTCGGCCAGCCACGCGCCGATTTCTCCGATGACGCGGATGTCGGCCGTGGCCCCGGGGATGAGCGGGGTGCGTATCCACAAGGTCTTTTCGTGTTCCCGGACATGTTGCGCCGTGCGCAGCAGGTTGTCCAGGATGCCGGCATTGCCCGCGCCCGTGAATCGCTTGTGGGTCGCCTCGTCGATGCATTTCACGTCGAACAACACCATGTCCGCGTGGGGCAGAAGCCCGTCCAGCACCCTGCCGGAGCAGACCCCGCAGGTGTCCAGAGCGGTGGACAGGCCGATGTCCCGGCACCCGGACAGAAACGCGCGGGTGAACCGGGGCTGCAACGCGGGTTCGCCGCCCGATGCCGTGATCCCGCCGCCGGACTGTTCGAAGTATGCCCTGTCCTTGGCGACCTCGGCGACGAGGTCGGCGACGGTCCAGGCCTCTCCCAGCATCTCCAGGGCCATGGGGGGGCATTCGCTGGTGCAGACGCCGCACACCGTGCATTTTTCCCGGTCGATCACCATGCCGGCTTCGCCCAGGGACACCGCGTGCTCCGGGCACACGGCCTCGCAGGTGCGGCAGCCGATGCACTTCGTTGCAAGCCACTGGACCTGGGGGATGCGGGAGATGCTCTCCGGGTTGTGGCACCAGCGGCAGGCCAGGGGGCAGCCCTTCATGAACACGGTGGTGCGGATGCCGGGACCGTCCTCCGTGGACATCCTTTGTATGTTGAGGACAAGCCCCTTGGTCTGGTCGTCCTGTATCATGAGGTCAATGAAATCCGTTTCAAAATCCGGTGGCGGAAGGCCGCTTCTTGTGGCCCGGGGCTGAAGTCCCGGTCTGATGGCCCTTGCCCGCTTCGCGGGCCGCCAGAGGAAAAAGGACATTGATCATATCGGGCCCGGCACGTCGCGCCCCTGGGGGTGGTTTCGGGAAATCGTCCCAAATACATTGCCGAATCCAGGGTGGATGGAACTCGACTGCGCGGTCCACCCACGCCCCAACCGTTCGTCACCCCGGCGAAAGCCGGGGCCCAGGTGCGGGGAATATGTCGAAATCAAGGGAAATGGTGTTCCTTTGCGCAAAATTTGTTCGGGGCTGCAACCCGTTTGGATTGGCGGGTGGCCCGGACAAATTGTTACCCGGGTGCGGAGCATACGTGAATTCCTCATAAAATCAACAGACAGGGTTGGGAGGTTCTTGCGCAACGCGCAAGGTTCACCCAGCAGTCTGGCTATAAGTCGTGCGACAACCGCGCGATCAACTCATCCTGCAATTCCCTGCCTATGCTGGTGAAGTAGGCGTTGTAGCCCGTGACCCGGACCAGCAGATGACGGTAGTTCTCCGGGTGCTTTTGCGCGTCCTTGAGCATTCCCGGGTCCACCATGTTGATCTGCAGGGCGGTGCCGCCGTTTTCCACATAGGCGCGCAGGAAGGCCTTGAACCTGGCCTTGTGCTCCGGATCCCGCGCCAGGGAGGGGGAAAACGTGATGGTGTGGCTGGCGCCGTTGGGCAGCATGTTGCACCACGTCCCGTAGTCGCAACCGTCTTCCCGGCGACCTCCCAGGGCCTTGCCCACGGAATTGGCGTTGGACGTGGGCCCGTGGATGTCCGCGCCGTTGGTGGGGCAGATGGCGTTGGACAAAAACCGGCCCCGCGGCCTGCCGTCCGGGCTAGCGGGCAGCACGTAACCGTCGCCCACCCAGTAGTTCCAGGAGAGCATGCCGGGCCGCACCTGCCTGTTGGTGCAGGTCACCACGTGGTTCCAGCATTCCTCGGTCCACAGCTCCATGACCCGGAGGGCCATGGCGTCGGCCTCGTCGTCGTCGCGGCCGTACTTGGGCGCACGGAAGCGGGCCCTGGCCTGGAGCGGTTCATGCCCCCGCCAGTTGTCCCGCAACGCCTGGAGCAGCTGGTCCATGGTGCAGGCCTTTTCGTCGAACACCAGGTACCTGATGGCCAGAAGGGAATCCACCGTGGTGGCAAAGGTCACGGCCTCCAGGGTGACGAAGGACAATTCAGCGCCGCCCTGGGTCACGTCCAGGGCCTGCTCCGCGCATCCCCGCACCAGGCAGGACACGTACGGCGTGGGCCTGTACAGCATCCGTTCCTTCTCGCCCCGTTCGTACAACTCCACGGCGCGGCCCACGATGTGCCGCATCTGTGCCGCGAACGCCTCCCAGAACTGCTCGAAGTTCCGCATTGCCCCCGGATCGGGCGTGCGCGGCCCGTCCTGGGTCACGCGGTACTTTTTGCCCATCACGGGGTCGGTGTAGGGAAGGATGTCCCGCCCCCTGCCCAGCGCCAGTTCCACGGCCTTCAACAGGTTCAGGTTGATGTCCACCGTGCCGGAGCGGTCGTTGCCGCACATGGTGTTTTCAAGACACCCCACGGGCGCGTACTCGTGCACGTTGTGTTCGTTGATGAGGTGGGTCACGCGGGCGCGCCGGGCCTCGCGCATCATCCCGGCCATGGAGCGCTCGTCGAAGTTCAGCAGAAAGGGCGCGCCCTGGGACTCGGCCACCATGTCCACCAGCCGGTCCAGGAGGTCGTCCGGCGAGTTTTTGTGCAGCCGCACGTTGGGCTTTGGCTCCAGGATGGGGGACATCTCGTCGATGACCTCCAGAAAGACCCAGGTCAGTTCGTTGGTCATGTCCTCGCCGCCCGCGCCCATCCCGGAGAGGGTGATGAGCTGGCCGTAGCCGGCGGTGATGCCGCCGTTGCCCCCTGTGCGGACCATGGCGTCGTAGGCCGTGTTGGCGTGTATCCAGAAGCACTTGAGGATTTCCTTGCCGAATTCGGGGTCCATGCCGTCCCTTATGGACCGTTGCCAGAAGGGCAACAGGTACTGGTCGATGCGGCCGAAGGACACGCCCGGGCCGGGATAGCACTCGTCGGCCATGACAAGCATGTGGGTGAACCACAGGGCCTGGACGGCTTCCCAGAAGGTGCGGGGAGGACGCCACGGTACCCGGTCGCAATTGGCGGCCATGGCCATCAGCTCCTTGCGGCGGGCGGGATCCTTTTCCCTGGCCGCGTGTTTCCTGCACTCGGCCGCGTACTTTTCCGCGAGGTCGCGGGGCATGGTCGCGGCGGTCATCATGGCCCGCAGCTGGGCGCCCCGGGCTCCGCGCCGTTCCTTTTTACCCAGCCGTTCGTACCGGTGGGAGAGGTCGGCGTGCATCCTGGAAAAGCCGTCACGCAGTATCCCGGGGTAGTCGCAGATCAGGTGGCCGCTGGTGGGGCCCGCGTTGCCATAGCCCCGGTCGTGAAACTGCTTCACCGCGGCCCGGTTGCCGTGGCGCCCTTCCACCATGGAGGCGCGCTGGCCGGCCTCGCTTTTGTTCCAGCATCGCGACGCCTGGATGTTGAAACGCGCCCCGCATAAAAGGTCGCCGGGAAGGATCTCCCCGGGCACGTGGTTCACCATGGTCTCCTTGACGAACCAGGCGCGGCGTTCGGCGATGCTCCACTCGAAGAAGTCACCGGGGACGGGCACGGTGCGGGCCGCCTGTTTGAAGGACTGGGTGAACGCGGGCATGAACGCGTAGGTTTCCGGGACGATGTAGTAGTCGGTCTCGTTGTAGACCACGTCCCACGGCACGCCCGTGGTCCAGGCCGTGAACTCGTTGTTCCAGGCCCGCGACTCGCCCAGGAAAAAGTAGTCGCGCAACCATTTGACGCGTTCGGAAAGGCCCCTGGGTTCCTTGATGCCAAAGGCATTCTCTGCTGGTGTGGCGCTCATGGCAAACCTCGGCCCGGTCGGCCGGCGGGCTCGGCTTCCGGTAGGCATACGCGGTTACTGGTAGGTGCCGCCAGGGCCCGTTACTCCTTGCCGTTTTTACCGGCCTCCGCGGCTGCTTCATCCAGCTGGGGCTGGACGTGTTTGGCGTAACAGTCCTTGCAAACGCTGTGGCTGAAATGCACGTCGGCGCGGGTGGAGATGTACTGCTCGATCTGCTGCCAGTAATCCTCGTCGATGCGGATTTTCTTGCAGTAGGCGCAAATGGGCAGAAAGCCCTCCAGGGTGCGGATCTGCCGGGAAGCGGCTTCCAGTTGGCGCACCCGTTCCGCCAGCGCCTGCTGCAGCTCCACCATGCGCCGCGCCACGTTGAGCCGGGCCCGGAATTCCGGCTTGGATACAGGCTTGCGCAGGTAATCGTTGGCGCCGGCCTCGAAACCCTCCACCAGGTGGTCCTCGGACTCCTTGGCCGTTATCAGGATGACGAAGCACATCTCGCCGCCGGGAAGCTCCCGCAGCCGGCGGGTGATCTCCACGCCCTCGATCCCGGGCATCATCCAGTCCAGCACCGCGATCAGTGGCCGGTCCTCTTCCCGGAGGATTTCCCAGGCCTGGGTGCCGGAGAGCGCGGCAACCGGTTCGAAACCGGATTTCTCCAGCAGCTTTATGTATATGCTCAATGCAACCCGGTCATCGTCCGCAACAAGTACTTTCATAATATCCATCCTACCATGAAACCGGTCTTCCGACGAGGGAAAACCGGGCCGGCCATTCGGGTATGGACAGGAAGGTCCACACTGGGGTGCCGAGGGTCCACTGTCCCGGAAAAAGGCGGCCGGATTGCCTTTCGGGTCCGGAATGATCATCCGGTTCCGGGAACCAGCCGGGCCACCAGGGTGCGTACGTCGTGCCTGGACGGAGGGGAAGGGAGATGCTCGTTCATGCCCTCCGCCATGCATTTGTCCCGGTCAGCGCCCACCCCGACCACTACGCAGTCGTGGGACACGACACGGGAGGCGGGGTCCCGGAGGAGCCGGGTGATTTCGAATCCGTTTCTTTCCGGAAGGGCGGTTTCCAGGAATATCAGGTCATAGGGACCGGTTTCCAGCGCGAAGAGGGCGTCTTCGTGGTTCAGCGCTATGTCCGGGGACAGGCCGCTCTGCTCCAGAGCCTGCTCGACGGTGTCCCGCACACTGGCGTCGGCGGCCACCACCAGCACGTTGATCCCGCCGGAAACGGAGTCTCCGGTGACCACCTTCCGCACCATGGCCCGCCCTTCGGGAACGCGGGCCACGGGTTTTTCCTCCACCGGTTGGGGCCGGGGGGAAAACGCGGGGTGGGCCGGCGCGGCCCCGGACCTTCCCCTGCCAAGGGGAAGGATGAACCAGGGGGCGGGGGCGTTGTCCACGGAATCCATGCCCGAGTCTCCGGACAGGCCCCGCGCGATTTCCCGCAGTATCTCCGCGCCCGGTCTGGGGGTTTTGGCCGCCGGCCTTTTCACGGCCAGGGACGGGTTTTGCGGCACGAAGGAGAACCGGACCGCCATCGTGGGGCCGGATTCGGATTCCACGCGGGCGCGCAGGCGGACGGGGCAGTCGGAGACCAGCCGCAGGACCTCGTCCGCGGCAAAGGCCAGCAGCATGCGAAGGAGGTTGGAATCCCCGTGCAGGGTGGGAGGCACGCTTTCGTCGAAATCACGGACCATGCGCACGTTTTTGGCGTTGGACAGGGGGGAGAGATCCTCGATGAGCTGGCCCGCCACCTGCCGGGGATCGAAATCCGTGGCAATCACGTCCAGTTCGCCTTCCTGGAGCCGGGCGTAGTCCCGGTACCCCTCGGCCAGGAGGTTGGCGAGCACGGCGTGGGAGTGGATGGCGTTGGCGATTTCGATCCCGTCGATGTCCAGGTCGCGGTCAAGAAGCCGCGCGGCCTCGCGCGCCGCGGCGCGGGCCGGTTCCCGGATTTCCTCGGCCAGCCCGGCAAGGAAGGCCCTGCGGGCCCGGGCGTGCGCGCCGGACTCGGTCCGGGCCAGCCTGTCCCTGGCTCCGGCGCGGGCCAGGATGAAAAAGGCTAGCACCAAATAAGCGGCCAGAAGAATGGCAAAAATCGTGGATGCCGCGTAAAGCAACGTGCCGGAGGCTCCGTTCCCGTCATGCCCCGGCGCACCGGAACCGGCCGGAGCAGTCATCAGTGCGGCTTGCTCCGCCAGGGCGGTGGCCGAGGCGCGAACATTCGCCGCCATTCCGGCCGCCGTTTGTGACGCGGCCAGAAGCCTTTGTCGCGCGTCGAACAGGCAGGGTCTGGCCCCGAGGCAGTTTTGCGCGGAGTCCAACGCCGTCACGAGGCGAGAGGCCAGTTCAGGGTCTTCACCGGCAAGGCGCGAGTCGGGGAAACCGTCCGCCACGGTTTCAAGCCCGGCCAGGGCCCGGTCGTATTCCCGCGCGGCCCGCGCCACGGAGTCGGAGTCCGGGGCGTGCATGCACCGGGTGGCGGAAATCGTCATACCGGCCGTGGAGGTGGTGACGCTCAGGGCCATGGACCAGGCCGACGAGGCCTCTTCCGCCGCTTTCCGCGCGGACTGCTGGATGGCGGCCCGGGCATTCACGAAGGCATCCCGCATGGCGCCGGTCTCCGTCCTGATCAGGGAGGAAGCCAGTGCATCCAGTTCCCGCGCAGCGCGTACGAGACGATCCTTCCCTGCCTGGTCCGCGGCCCCCCCGGACAGGGAGCGGGCCGCCCCGACAGCCTTGTCGCAGGCCTGGTACAGGGTTTGGGCCTCCGGGGGAACGTCTTGGCCGCCCCGTCGTCCATAGGCGTCTTCCACCAGGGATTCGCAAGAGGCCAGTTCCTCCGGAGCGGCCAGGGCCCCTTCGCCGGAAAACCGGGCCACGGCCCGGTTGGCGGCCAGGGCGAGCTTCTGGAGCGCCACCACCCTTTTGAGGTTGCCGCCGTAAAGATCGTTCAACGTGGAGGTTCCCCGCCACGACCACGTTTCTCCGGTTTCGGCCGCGGCATCGGCCACCCTTTCCCGGAACGCGGCGGACAGGGCTTCCAGGGTTTCCAGCCCCTGCCGGGCCCCGGATAGGGATCGCTCCCATTCCAGCCGCGCGGCCCTGCCACGGTCCATGGCGTCCTGCAGGCCGGCCAGGTTGGTGGAAAGAGCCAGGTGGGCCTGGCGGGCGCGAGCCAGGCTTTCCCTGTCTCCGGAATATCGCTCCATTTCCCGTACAGGCAGGGCGGTGTCCCGGGCCAGTTCCTCGAGACGGGTCAGGGTCTCGCCCTGTTTGCGCAAGGTGTTCGCCTCCGCAAGGTCCGCGGACGCGGACGCCGCCATGCCCGCCAGGGCCGCGAGCCGGGCCGCGGCGGTGTCGGCTGGTGATGTCCCCGCGTCTGTGCGCGCCCCCCGTTCCAGGTCGGCGAGGTGGGAGCGCAGCGCGACGGCGAACACCACGGCCGCGATAATGACCGTCATGGTGGCAGCCATGAGGATTGTCAGCGATCTTTTGCCTGAATGCTTCATCCCTAAATTCCTGCGGACCGGTGGTGCGCCAGACGGAACCTCGGGCACCGGATTCCGGGGAAAGCGGGTCCGCCCCGGGGCTCCCGGCATGGAACGGCACCCGGTGACCACTGTACCACACAGGATTGTCGCGGGCCAGCGCCGCAATGGTGACGACAAACAAGGAGATGCCCGGAGCGGAGGGGGTTAGAGGGAAGCGACAAGGTGGGTCGAAGCCGGCGGCGCGGGGCCGACCACGGCACTACCCGTGGTATCCACGCATTTAACCTATTGATATTTCACTGTATGCCGTGCCGGCCAAAGGCCGGCCTCATGACAGGTTTTTGATCAAACTTTTTTTCAAAAAGTTTGCCGCCGGAGGCGCCGCGCGAGGCGCGGACAAATACTCCGCCTTGTGCTTGTCAGCCTGTTCAAAAACGCGATCTGCGGCGTTGCGCCTCATTTCTCGTCGATGCGACGTACCGTAACAGCCTGTTGAAAAACGCGATCTGCGGCGTTGCGCTACATTTCTCGTCAGT
>JBKHBM010000023.1:0-47287 GCA_046542385.1 Desulfatibacillaceae bacterium
GTCGTCCCCGGGCCGCTTGACGCACCGCCTACGTACTTTCGGGTATTCCGTCCCTAGCAGCCTGTTGAAAAAAAACGTGATCTGCGGCATTGCGCTTCATTCCTCACCATATACCGTAAGTACTTTTTACTCTTCGGAATTCGCGCGCCTTGCATCTCATCGTTTTCATCAGAGTGTAGATTCCGGGTTTTTCAACGAATTGTCAGGCCTCCCTCATGCCCCGCTTCAGGACGACGCCCTTGTCGCTGGGTTGACAATGCCCCTTGTCGGGCCTTTGGATGACTTGCGCCTCAAATGAGTGCGTTCCGCCGGGGGGCGGACCAAATCCGGGACTTTTTTGTCCGCAAAGCAGGACAAAAATGTAGGGCCGGCGTTTGTTTGGGGTGGTGATCGGGGTTGGCGTGTTGGGGGTTGGTTGGGGATATTGAGGATGGGTTCGATAATATTGCCCAAGATGTGGTAATTATTGCGGAAGTTTGGAGCGATTCGGAGTGAACTTGCTTTTTTATTCGTTGAAATCCATTTTCAGGCAGGTTTTTTGCATGCCATCATAACAGGGCCATGGTTCCAGGGATGCTCCCTACAACCAAATGGAATATGCACTTCGACCGTCCTGTCTTCATGACGGATTCAGGTTTACAAAAAAACACTGGAGTGATTGATCGGTCCATGGAGAACATATCGATTTGCACACTCGGCAAAGGAAATTCACATTTGTAACGAAGAACTACCCATGCAGTTTGAAATTACTCGATATTCGGCTTTTCCTGTTGACTTGGCCAAGGGGGCTGCCGTAATATTCACTCCATTCAGGGGGAAGGCTGTGTTGTTAAGGAGGACGGTGTATGCCGGGGACCGTGATATGCTGCGCCAATAACAAGGGCGGCATTGGGAAAACCTGTCTTGCATGCCATCTGGCTGTTGGGTTGGCAAAGAATCAGCAAAGAGTGCTGGTCATAGATAATGATGCCCAATGCAACGCCACCAGTATGTTGCTGCCGACAAACACCCTGATACGTCGCAGCCTGTATGAATTGTATGAGCAAAACCCGTCCGACAGCGGGGACATGCCTACAAGCGTATACCCTTCAAAATATCAGGGTCTGTATTGCATACCAAATGTTGAACAAACATCGGGCCTGGAACTGGAACTGGCTTCCTCCTATCCCGACAGCCTTCTGACCCTGCGCAATGCGGTAAGAGATTTCGCTGTCAGTGAATTCGACTACACGATTATAGACTGCCCACCCACCCTGTCCCTTTTCGTGGCAAATGCGCTGTATGCCAGCGACTTCACCATCGTGCCCATAGACGCGGGTTCGGCTTACAGTCTCGATGGGTTGAGAAAGGTGCTGGAACTCATTTCCAGCGTTCAGGCATCCGGCAACCCGGATCTCAATACCTTTCGCCTTCTCATCAACAGAGTGGACAAACGCACCGCCATCAGCAGAATCATCCTGGACGACATCAGGCAAAGATTCTCCGAAGGCCAGGTGCTGAACACGACCATCCCGGTGAACACCGCCTTTCAACAGGCTGAATACGCTAACGAAACCGTGTTTCGATACCATGCCACCTCCCGGGGCGCCAAGGCTTACCGGGCCCTTGCCAGGGAGGTCATGGATGTTGCGCAACACCAAAGGATAAACCATGCCAAGAAAAAGTTTGGCGGACAGAATTCGTGAAGCAGGGTCCTCCACGCAACGTCGCCTGGACGAGTCGCTCGAAGTGATGAATCACATCTCCGAGTATCCCGTCGAGAGCGAGACACACCCTGACCCGCACTCCCGAAAACCCTATCGGGCCACACCGTGGGAGCACGCCAAGAAGACCCGGGGTGACGGAGTGGCGGCGGATGGTACGGCTGCCGGGGAAAGCGCCATGGATCTGGAGTCGGGGCCGTCGAGCAAGGGCGGAGATCTCTACCGTAATTTGTTTTCGTATTACTCCAATGTCCTGAACCTGGCGAGACAGGAAGATCCGTTCTCCATAGACGAAGGCAAACGCCTGGTGGAACAGGTAGTGGACGCCATGGCGGAGCAGGAATCGCTGTATGTGAAGGCCCTGTACTACGGCGACCCCATGGAGTTCGTTGCCTTCCACTCCATCAATGTCACGATTTACCTTGTCAAGCTCAGTTCCGGGCTCGGGCTCTCGCGGGACCACCAGGTGGAGATCGGCCTGGCCGGCCTGTTCCATGACATCGGGAAATGCCGCATTCCGGGCGAAATCCTGTACAAGCAGGACAACCTTACCGACAAGGAGCTTGCCCTGTTGCGCAAGTCTCCGATTTTCGGCCACGAAATACTCAAGCCTTTCGAAGGGGAGCATCCCCATCTGGCCGAATGCGCCCTCCAGGCATACGAACGGGTGGATGGCAGCGGCTATCCCTATGGCCTGTCCGGAGACGAGATCAACGAGTACGCCCAGATCATAGGCCTCGTGGATGTTTACGAGGCCCTTACGCATTCAAGGCCGCAACGGGACAAATACCCTCATTTTTCGGCGGTCAAGGAAATCATCCGAACATGGAAGAAGTCCTTCAAGAGGGCCTATCTCAAGGCATTGTTGATCAACTTTTCAGTGTTCCCGTTGAACAGCTATGTACAGCTCAACTCCGAAGCCATAGGCAGGGTGGTGGAAACGTATCCCGATCAGCCGCTGCGTCCCAGGGTGCAGATACTGTTCGACAGCCAGAAGAAGAGGGTCCGGACCGAACGCATTGTGGACCTTCCCCAGATGCCGCTTTTGTACATTGTCGATTCGGTTTCCGAAAAGGATCTGGAGAGGATGATGTCGTCCTAGCAGCAACGAGCTCCTGCCTGGAGCACCAGGAGTAGAAAAGGAAGGAAAAACGCTCGCTGTTTCGCCGAAAAGTGAAATACCGGGCCTTTTTCTTATGAAATGAACCCGGGAAGGAATGGTTCGATGTCAATGCGCAGAATACCGATTCGCCATATTGGAAAACAACACTCATCCGTGCTCCTCGCGTGCGTCCTGCTTGTGGTTGTCACGCTTGCGGCATCCGGATGTACGCTGCAGAACAAAAAGAAGGAAAAGGAATGGGGCCGGGAACTCGTGGACACCGCGGAATGGCTTCGGGACATCGGTCCCGTTTCCTCGGGCAAGTACTTTTCGGTGGTCGTGGACGACTTTGACGGCGACGGCAACCTGGATCTGGCCGCGGGAGCCGAGCATCCCAAGGGCGTCGTCGTCTGGTACGGTACCGGAGACGGCCGATTCGTGGACTACCACAGCCTGGAAGCCAAAGGCGACGTTAAAGGCCTTGCCGTCGGCGATTTCGACTCGGACGGACTGAAGGACCTTGCCGTGGCCATCGGCGGCCAGGGAACCGGCATGCTGATATGGACCCAGCAGCCAGACAGAACCTGGGAACAGGCTGATTCCATATCGGATCTGAACCGCTTCAGCGGAGTGGAAACGGCGGACGTGAACGGCGATGGCCACATTGACGTCATAGCGGCCAACTCTACGTCCGATGCCCAGGGGGGTGTGCAGGTGTGGATGGGTGACGGCAAGGGGGAATGGTACCTCGAAAGCGGCCCAGTCAACATCAACAGGTTCACCCACGCCGCGCTCGCCGATTTCGACGAAGACGGCAGGCTGGACATCGTTGCCGGCGGAACCGGCGCCTATGGGGCCCTGCGTGTCTGGCTGGGCGACGGGACCGGCGGATGGTCGGCCTCCCCGTCCCTGGCCGAGGGGGACTTCTTCAGGGTAACGCCGGCGGACATCAACGGAGACGGCCATCAGGACATCCTTGCCGGGACATACAAACAGGGCATCCGGGTTTTCTGGGGTGACGGCAAGGGGGAGTTCGTGACCGGTATTTCCCCCGACACCGAGGGCGGATACTGGAAGGCTGTGGTTTCGGACATCAACGGCGACGGCCGCATGGACATCACGGCCTCCTCCGTGGACGGTGAAGGCGTCAAGGCGTGGCTCCAGCTTGAAAACCACCGCTGGCAACAGGTTTTTGAACGCTTCCCGGACAAGGGCGTCTACTACGACATTTTACTCGCGGACATGGACAAGGACCAGCGCCCGGACATGTGCGCGGCAAACTGGGGAGAAGGCGTCAAGATATGGCCCGGGGCCGCCATCGTCGGCGGCGCGACAACCATACCGCGAACCACGAAACCCGTGCCGCAAAGGCCTTCGGTACCGCAAATCATAACCGAAAACAAGGTCTTCACCACCATAAATGGGGTGGCCGAGTACAGGGTGGGTCCGAGGGACATCCTGGATATTACCATGTGGAGGGGACTGGAGGCCAGCCACGAGGAAGTCTCGGTACAACCCGATGGCACCATTTCATTCGCGCTCCTGGACAGTCTGGACGTTAAAGGGCTTACCCCCGGCCAGATCGACAGGCTGCTTACCGAAAAGCTGAAGCGATTCATGCGCTCGCCCCGGATTTCCGTAAACGTGGAGCGGCACCGCAGCAAATCCTTTTCCCTGTTGGGGGCCATACGCGTACACGCGACCCGGGTCTCCGGTCCCGGGGTGTATTCACTGTCCGGCAAGACTTCGATCATCGAAGCCATCGCCCGGTACGGAGGACCCCGCGACGACGCCGACATGCGCAAGGTGACGCTTCAACGGCCCGGAGGACAGGTGTTCGTCCTGGACCTCTACAAGGCCATCGTGCTGGGGGACAGATCCCAGGACGCTTTTCTTGACGACGGCGACGTGGTCTTCGTCCCCACGCTGTCCCGCACGAAAAAGCGGGTTTACGTGCTGGGCGAAGTGAAGAGTCCGGGCGTCTATCCCTTTGATGAGGAAATCAACGTCCTGGAAGCTCTGCTCGGAGCCGGCGGCCTCACCGATTACGCAAGGTCCTCGTCCACCAAGATCATCCGTGGAGACATATCCAAACCCGAAATCCATTCCGTGGATGTGGAGGCGCTGTTGAAAAAGGCGGACCGTTCGCAAAACATGTTGCTTGCCTCCAAGGACGTGATTTATGTCCCTCGCACCACCATTGGGGACGTGAATGCCTTCATCAAGAAGATTTCGCCCATGCTCAACTTCCTGCTCTACCCTGCCAGGGTGCGGGATACCTACATGTATAATGACGCGCTCCGCCTGGACATCGGAGGAGAAGACGCGCCCGACAACACGGTCGTCATAACCAATCCCTGACGCGATCCGGCATGGCGGATTCGTGAAAATGATATCCGACGCCCGCCCGGGAAAAAGGCGGGCCGAGGGGAGAAAAACCGAACATGGCGCAATACGACGTCGATTTGAGAGACTACTGGCGTATCCTCAAGGAACGCAAATTCATCATAGTGATCACCGTGCTTTTGCTGGGGGTGTTCAGCTACGGCTTCTCGAAGTTCCGGGAACCTGTGCCCATGTACCAGGCGACGGCTTCGGTAAAAATCGAAAAGGTGTCCAGCCTGGGAAGCATGCTGCTGGACAGCTTCACGTGGAGTTCCGGCGACACCATCGCCACCCAGGCGGCCATCATCACCAGCTATCCCGTACTGAGTGAAGCCGCCCGCAGGCTGGGCTGGATCCCCGAGGATCCGAACACGGAAAAGGGAGACCTCGAACCGGAGTACATGCCCGTGATCGAACGGTTGAAAGGCATGATTTCGACGGAGCAGGAATCCCAGACCAGCATCGTCAACATCAAGGTGGTCTCCCGGGATCCCCGGGAAGCGCCACGGGTGGCCAACACCGTTGCCCGGGCCCACCGCGACATCAACGTGCTTGAAAGAAACCGACAGACCCTGGAGACCAGGGAGTTCCTTGAAAAACAACTCCAGATCGTAAGCCAGAACCTGGAGATGGCCGAGGAACGCAGGAGACGATTCAAGGAGAACAACAACCTGGTTTCCATTGACGCGCAAACCGCCGCGGTGCTGAGCAGGATGAACCAGGTGGAAACCCAGTACATGTCCATCCGCAACAAGCGGCGCGAGTTGGAAAAACAACTGGAAATCCTGGAGAGAGGGAAGGCCAGGGTCGAAACACTGACCGAAGTGTTCTATGCCGAGGACACCAACTCCATTTTGCGGGAGATGGCTGGCAGGCTGAGCGACCTCAGCTTCCAGCGCAAGACCCTTCTTCTGGAATATACGCGGGAGCATCCACAGGTAGAAATCCTGGACGGACAGATGGACAGCCTGGTGAACGAGATCCAACAGGAAATCAAGTCCTATCTGAGCCTGTTGGAATCACGCGAAAAGGAACTTCAGGAAAAACTGGAGGAACTGCGTAAACAAAACGCCTATCTGCCCGAGCAGGCCCTGCTTCTGGCAAGGCTCGAACGTGACGTGGACGTCAACGAGCGGTTGTACCTGGAGTTGAAAACCAAACATCAGGAGACCCAGATCAAGGAATCCGGACGTATCGCGGAAATATCAATTGTGCGGCCCGCCATGGTTTCCTCGGTACCCATCAATGTTCCCAGCAAGCTCATGGCCACGCTGACCGGAATCGTCACCGGGCTCATCCTGGGCATCGTCTTTGCCTTTGTCAGCGAAACTCTGGACACCTCCATCGGAACCATAGAGGACGTCGAAGGATTCCTGCAGGTCCCCGTCCTGGGGGTGATTCCCAACCTGGAAACCGCTTCATCCATCGACAGGGACAGATTGGAGCCGGGCTCCCGGGCCGGCCCGCCCTCGACGAGCCGGCTCGTTGCCCATTTCGAACCCAAATCCATTGTCGCCGAAGCCTACCGGGCGCTCCGGACCAACCTTTATTTCATGGGAGTGGAGAAAAAGGGGAAGTCCTTCATGGTGACCAGTGCGACGCTGCAGGAGGGCAAGACCTTTTCCGTGGTCAACCTGGCACTGTCCATGGCCCAGACCGGGGACAAGACCCTGCTCGTCGAGGCGGACCTGCGCAAGCCCTCCATTTACCGGATGTTCGGCCTGGACAAGGAACCTGGGCTCACGGACTACATCCTGGGCAACTATCGCTGGCAGGAGGCCGTGAATACCATCACCGACGTGATGCTCGGCGACATGGAACTGGAGGACATCCTGCGCACACCCGGGCTGGACAACCTGTCCGTCATGACGGCGGGAACCACTCCCCCGAATCCCTCCGAGATCCTTCGATCCCCGCGTTTCGCCGAATTCATCCGTGAAGCCGAAAAAACCTTCGACGTGGTCCTCATCGACGCACCGCCGGTGTTGCCCGTGGCCGACGCTGCAATTATCGGCGCCAAGGTGCATGGGGTGATCATCGTGTACGAAGTGGGGAAGGTGGCCCGGGGCATCCTGAAACGGGCCAAGGTCACCCTGGACAACGTGGACGCATCCGTGCTGGGCATCATCCTGAACAATGTCAAACCCGAGGTCTCACCGGATTTCTACACTTATCATTACAGATACTATGCCGCATCGGAGCCTGCGGGGACCAAGGAGCAGGTAAAATCCTGAATGAAACGCCAACCCATGGGCGAACCGTCGAGATCCGGACGCACGACAGCGCATCGTCCCGAGGATCGAGGGTTCGGTCCGCTTTTCCCGAAGAGAGCCGAACTGACTGCCTTGATTAATTCGAGCAAAACCAGCGCCATCCTTTTCATGAGCATCATCCTGGCCACGGCTTTCCTGGGCTATCTGACCTCCTTTGTCAGCTCGTCCAAAATGCTTTTTGCCATGGGCTCCCTCGGGCTGTTCGTCATCGGGTTCATTCGGGTGGAATTCGCCCTGTACCTGCTGATCTTCTCCATGCTCCTTTCTCCGGAATTTGTGCTCGGTACCACCGAAGCCCGAAGCTCCCTGGGGCGAGGCATCACCCTCCGGCTTGACGACCTTCTCATCGGCGTGATCGGATTTGGCTGGTTGGCGAAAACCGCCGTGAACAAGGAGCTGGGGCTGGTTTTGAGGACCCCTCTCAACAAGCCGATTTTTTTCTACATTACGGTTTGTGTTGTATCCACGGCAGTGGGAACCATAGCCGGAAACGTGAACCCGAAGGTGGGCTTTTTCTACGTGCTCAAATATTTCGAGTACTGCGTGGTCTACTTCATGGTGGTCAACCATGTCCGGAACAGGGAACAAATTGAACGATTCATTCTCTGTTTTCTAATCACATGCGCCATCATCTCCCTTTACGGCATGATGCAGATCCCGGGGGGCGGCCGGGTTACCGCCCCCTTCGAGGGAGAATCCGGCGAACCCAATACCATGGGAGGGTATTTGCTCCTGATGGGCTGCGTGGTGACCGGGTTCCTGATCAAGCTAGAGGACACCAGCCGGCGGATACTGCTGTTCGCCCTCTTGTGCGCCATTTTTACCGCCCTACTCTTCACGGAATCCCGTTCTTCCTATCTTGCGGTCATTCCCGCCTATATGGTATTCATGGCGCTTGCCAAAAAGAAGTACATCTTCGTGGGCCTGCTGGCCGTGGCGCTGGCCATATCCCCCCTGATCCTGCCCGAGCGGGTAAAGGAACGTACGCTGTATACCTTCCAACAGGCCGAGCATGAAGGCCAGATGGAAATCGGGGGGATCCGGCTGGACACGTCCACATCCGCCAGGCTGGCCTCCTGGGCCAGCGGTCTGTCCCGCTGGTCCGAACGTCCCGTCATCGGTTGGGGCGTTACCGGTACAACCTTCATGGACGCCCAGTTTCCCAGAATTTTGGTGGAAACCGGCCTTGTCGGCCTCATCGCTTTCCTGTACCTGATCTACAAGCTGTTGAAGCAGGTCATGGCGTCGTATCGAAGAGTCGAGGACCCCTTGTTCCAGGGCTTGGCCATGGGTTTTCTGGCCGGTTTCGTGGGCCTGTTGTTTCACGCCATCGGCGCCAACACATTCATCATCGTGCGCATCATGGAACCTTTCTGGTTCCTTGCCGGAATGGTGCTCATGTTACCGGAGATCGAGGAACAAGCCCACCCTGGCATCCTGGAAACCACCCCCGCCAGTTGGCGTGAGCAAGGCCGGACAGCCGCGTGATTACCCGAAATCCGCACGCGTTCCGGTCGCGACCTTGCGCGCCGATCCGTGGCGGTTTCCCGAATGTAAAGGCAGCCATGCGATCCCGTCTTTCCGTGATAGTGTGTACAATGAATCGTGCCAGGGAACTGGCACGATTCCTGGACTCTCTCCTTGCACAGACCCGTTACCCGCGCGAGCTTGTGGTGGTGGATGCGTCCCCGGACGACAGGACGATGGAGATGCTTGGCCGTATGGGCGGGTCCTGCCCGTTTCCCATAATCGCCATGAAAGACAAACCAAGCACCGCGTTCCAGCGGAACCATGGCTTCCTCCGGTCCACGGGAGCCTTTGTCGTGTTTTTCGACGACGACGTGGTCCTGGAGCCGGAGTGCATCAAGGAGTTCGAGAAGGCTTTTTGCCGGTACGAGAACTGCTCCGTGGCAGGAATTACCGGCCGAATAACCAATGTTCCTGACTCCAAGCCCCTGCCGGACAGGCTCTTCAAACGAGTGTTTCTCCTGTCGGACTCGGGCAGGGGCAAGATCAAGGCTTCCGGCATGCCTGAACACCCCGGAGGCGAGCATTCCTGCTTCACGGAAGTGGTCTACGGATGCTGCATGGGCTTTTACCGGGACGTGTTCGACAGGCACGCTTTCGACGAAACGCTGACCGGATACGCATACATGGAGGACGTGGACATCTCCCGGAGAATATCGGCCACCATGCCCTTTGTATACGAGCCCGGGGCACGGCTTGCCCACCTGTCCCGAACACATGCCGGCAACACCAGGGAATTGCGGCGACGGCTTTTGATGAACCACTGGTACCTGTTCATGAAAAACAGCTCCAAGGACCTGCCGCATCTCCTTGCATTCGCATGGTCCGTGGCAGGCATTTTCGCCTACAACGCCCTGCTGGCCCGTGATCCGGAGGCATTGAAAGGGCTTGCGGATGCCGCGCGCACCATCCTGAAACAACGTATGCCGGACGCCGGAGGAAAGGACGACACGCATCCATGAGGGTGATTCTGATCTCCAAGGCCCACTCCCTGCACGCGCAAAGATGGGCCGCCTCCCTGGCCGAACACGGGATGGATGTGCACCTCGTCTCCCCGACCCACGGCACGGTTCAGGGCGTTCCGGTCCACGAGATTCCCATGTACGACCCCAATCCCTTCCGCCAGTGGAAACTCGCAAGGGAAGCCCGGAAGTTCCTTCACTCCATGGAACCGGACGTCACCCACCTCCAGGGACTGTTCTCCGTATCCAGCCTGGGCGCCATGCGGATCATCCCGGCCATGGACAACCTCGTGGTATCCGTATGGGGATCGGATATCGTGCCTCCGTTGGACAGGGAGACGCACAAGGAACGCCGAATCAAGCGGCACCTGCTGTCCAGGGCCGCGGTGATCACGGCAAGCTCCCGGTTCCTGGCCGGGCAAACGGCACGGTATGCGCCGCCGCGGGCGGACGTGCGCACCTTGTACTGGGGCGTGGACCTCCAGGATTTCCAGCCCGCCGGGGAACGGGAGGAGGACGGGGGGACGGTGAAGATCGGTTTCTGCAAGCGCCTTCATCATCTGGCCGCGCCGGATGTCATGCTGGACGCGTTCTCCCGGGCCCTTGAAAAGGCGGACGTGGCTCTCGAGCTGCACATGGCCGGCGACGGTCCCATGGCATCCGAATTGCGCGACCGGGCCGAAGCGCTCGGCCTGGGAGAAAGCGTTCGATGGAGAGGGTGGATCAGCGGAAACCGGTCCCTGGCTCGCTTTTTCCGGGAAATGGACGTCTTCTGCATGCCGTCGCGTCGGGAATCCCTGGGTGTCGCCGCCATAGAGGCCATGGCATGCGGCATACCGGTTGTTTCCACATACGTGGGAGGCATACCCGAAGTCGTGGAACACGGCGTTAGCGGCATACTCGTCGATTCCGGGGACGTGGAGGCTCTGTCCGACGCATTGGTGAGGCTGGCCGAAGACCCCGACGCCCGCCTGCAAATGGGACGCGCCGGACGACGCGTCGCCGAAAAACGGTTTGACTGGCAGCACTCGGTTCGTAATATGATCGCCATATACGAGGAAATCCTTTCGGCACGCACGAGGGGATGAACTCTCATTGCAGGTGGCCACTGCCCGGCCTTTGAAGCGAACGGTCGGCGCGGCGCGACCATGCGTCCCTCGATCCACCCTTGTTGAAACGAGGTGCCCGTGTGCGGCATTTGCGGCGTACTGCACAGGAATTTCGAAACCCCCGCGGACCCCGTGGTCATCCACGCCATGACGACGGCCATGGCCCATCGCGGACCTGACGGCGAGGGCGTGTACACGGACGGCCCTCTGGGTTTGGGAGCCCGCAGGCTCGCCATCATCGACGTGGCGTCCGGCCGGCAACCCCTGGCCAACGAGGACGGTACGGTGACCGTCGTCTTCAACGGCGAGATCTACAATCACGCCGAAATCCGGGAGGAACTTCGCGGCCAGGGCCATGTTCTGCATACCCGATGCGACACGGAGGTGCTGCCTCATCTCTGGGAAGACTCCGGCCCTGACATGGTCCAACGGCTCAACGGCATGTTCGCCTTTGCCCTCTGGGACTCCAGCTCCCGCACCCTGTTCATCGCCCGGGACCGTTTGGGAGAAAAACCCCTCTACTATTACGCCGGACCGGACCGCCTGGTTTTCGCATCGGAAATCCGCACCCTGTTCGCCGCCGGCAACGTGCCCGCCGAGTTGGACCCCCAGGCGGTGCATGACGCGCTGACCCTGCGTTTCGTCCCTTCTCCGGCCACCGGATTCCGCCACATACAGAAACTGCCCGCCGGACACTGGCTCATGGTGTCGCCCGGCAAATTGCGGCAACAGCGGTACTGGGACGTGGAGGAGTTTACGCCCCACGCGGGAAATTCCCTGGAGGAAAACGCAAAAGAGCTCGCGGCCATGCTGGACGAGATGGTGGGGATGCGCCTGGAGTCGGAAGCGCCTCTGGGCGCCATGCTGTCAGGCGGGTTGGATTCCTCGGCCGTGGTCGCCTGCATGCGGCGGGCCGGACACGACCCTGTCTGCACCTACAACGTGGATTACGCGGAACCCGGGCCCCACAGCGAAAGCGCCTATGCGAAAGAGGTCGCCGAGGCCTTTTCCACCGAACATCACCAGATCACCATGAGTCTGGACGATTTCGTTTCCGGCCTGTCCGACACCGTCCGCTCCCTGGAGGAACCCCTGGCGGACATGGCTGCCTGGCCCATCCTGTCGCTTTGCAGGCAGAGCCGTTCCTCCGCCACGGTGCTGCTGGCTGGCACGGGCGGGGACGAACTGTTCGGGGGATACGGCGTATACGCGGAGGCGGCTTATCACAAACTGGCCAGGCATGTCCCTGATTTCCTGTGGAAGACGCTGGTGTCGCCGGTCTATGCCCTGTCGCCGTTCAAACTGCCGGGAAGAAACTTCGTCAAGAGAATCCGGCAACCCGTTGAAACGACGTTTCTGGGCGGCTCCACGGTATACGGCGGCCTGGATGAAGAAGGGAAAACCGCCCTGTACACACGTGATTTCCTGGGTTCGGCGGAGCTCGCCCCTACCGTTCGCCTGTGCCGCAGGGCCATGTCCCGAGCAGAGGACGCCACCCGCCTGGGAAAAATGTCCTACCTGGACACGGTCATGTGGCTCGCGGACAGCCACCTCACCATGATGGACAAGATGTCAATGGCCGCGTCCATGGAGATGCGTAATCCCCTGCTGGACCATCGACTGGTGGAGTGGGCGGCCCGACTTCCCGACAGCCACAAACGAACCATGACCCGGTCCAAGATCGTGTTCAGGCAGGCCATGCAGGGCACCCTGCCAGAATCCGTGCTAACCAGGAAAAAGCGGGGCTTTTCCACTCCCGTCGACATATGGTTTTCAAAACCCCATAGTGAAATGGAAGACATGCTGTTCGACCCCGGCGCCAAAACAAGACACCTGTTTCGCCCCGAGGCGATCCGTGATCTTTTCAGACGTCACAGGCAAAAGGACGGAGACCATTCCGCCACCCTGTTCACCCTGCTGGTCATGGAATTGTGGATGCGTGAATTCCTGTAGAAGTCCTGAATCCGTTACGAAAATATTGAAAGACTTTCAAGAACCCCAGAAATCGGGCTTTCCGCGTATTCTTGAACAAATCTTCGTTTCACCCGGTGGGTGAAAGGGTTTTTCGCCCTTGCCAGCCGGCCTCATGCGGCGCGTCTGCGGCGTCAGAGCCCGGTCGGCGTACTTCAGTACAACCGGCAAGGTCTCTTCCTTGCATCCGCACCACCTGAGACCGCTCACGGATTCAGGGAAGTGAAAGGGCCGTCAGGAGGTATCATGAGAATCCTGTACATATGCAGCACCGACCTCTCGGGCAGGGAAGCGTCCCCCGGATCGGTGCGCCACATCATGGAAGTGGCGGAAAACCTCGTGGGGCTGGGGCACGACGTGACCCTAATCGCACCGGACTACGCGCCCTACCCCCACGAAACCCCCGTACGGATCGTGTACGTGCCCCTGGTGAACGTCCGCTATGCCCGCACCATCATGTATGAAAGCCTCGCCCCCCTGGCCATATTGCGTGAAATCGGGGCGCACAGGCCGGACGCGGTTTACTGGCGGCAGTCCTATCTCACCTTCTGGCCCGTGGTCCTGGCCCGGCTGGCCGGAGTGCCGGTGGTCACGGAAGTCAACGGCCTCACCCTGGATGAGGTGGAATCCGAACCCTTGTCTTCCTTGAGAAAGCGCGTCATTCTTGGCCTGGAATCCGTCAACTACCGGCTGTCCTCCAGGCTGGTGTGCGTGGCCCCATCCATACGCGACAGGATCGTGGAGCATTACAAACTGCCGGAAGACAGGGCCACCGTGGTGTTGAACGGAGTAAACGCGGACAGGATGCCGGTTATGGATCCGCGAGAGGCGCGCAAGGCGCTGGGGTGGAACCCGGACCTTTCCTATGTGGGCTTTGTCGGCCACTTTTTCCCCTGGGACGGCATTGAGGGCCTTATCCACTGCGCCCCTCTGGTGGCGGAACGGATTCCGGACGTCCGCTTCGTGGTCGTGGGTCACGGAAAATGGGGCGAACACCTTCCGGCCCTGGCCAGGCGGAAGAAGGTGGACAATCGTTTCATTTTCACCGGCATGGTACCATGGGAAAAGTTGTACCTGTACGTGAACGCATTCGACGTGGCCACCGCGCCCTACTCAAGAGAGATCAATGCCAGTAGCGGCCGGTCCAGCCTGAAGATTCTGGAGTACTTCGCGCTGAAGAAACCGGTGGTGGCGTCCCGGACCAGCGTGATCCCCGAGGTGATCGACATCGCCGATCGGGACCTCGGTCTGATCGTACCTCCGGAAGATCCACCGGCGCTGGCGTCGGCCATTGTCCGGCTGTTGGAAAACCCGCGGCTGCGGGAACGCCTGGGTCGGGGAGGAAGGGAGTATGTAACGCGGGAACGAAGCTGGCCAAGAGTGACGGAACAGGTGGCCAAAATTCTGGAGCAGGCGGCGGGCGGTAGCGGATTCCGGCATCCGTGGACCGCTTCATGAAATCCTTGGAAGAAACTGGACTGGTGCATCCGAAATGTGCGGAATTTGTGGATTCGTAATACAAAACAAGGAACCGGAACAGTACCGCGACGTCCTGGCGGAGATGACCGCGCGCCTCGCGCACCGGGGCCCTGACGGCCAGGGGGTATGGCTTGGCGGGTCCGGCGGGTGGACAGTGGGCCTGGGGCACCGGCGCCTTGCCGTCATCGATCTGGATCCCCGGGCCAACCAGCCACTTGGCAACGAGGACGGCACGGTCCGCACCGTATTCAATGGGGAGATTTACAACTATCCGGAACTACGGTTGAAGTTGCGGGACTCCGGACACCGGTTCGTCACCACCAGCGACACGGAGTGCATTGTTCACGCCTATGAGGAAAACGGAGTTGGACACGTGGAGCAGTTGGACGGGATGTTTGCCCATGCCTTGTGGGACACCCCCCGAAAACGCCTGGTGCTTGCAAGGGACCGGGCGGGCATGAAGCCGTTGTTTTATGCCCGCGTCAGCCGGGGCATCGTCTTTGCCTCTGAGATCAAGTCCCTTCTGCACATGCCCGGAGTGTCCCGCGACGTGGACCCTCACGGAGTCGACCTCTATGTCACCTATGGATACATCCCCGGCGAACGGACCATCTTTCGCTCCGTGAGAAAGCTCTTGCCCGCGCACACACTCGTGTTCCGGGACGGCGAAGTACGCCTTGATCGTTACTGGTCGCTGGATTACCTGCCCAAGCACGACCGGAGCGAGGACATGCTGGCGGAGGAGCTGCGGGACGTGATGTCCAGGGCCGTGCAACGGCACCTGGTTGCTGATGTCCCGGTCGGCGCGTTTTTGAGCGGCGGGGTGGATTCGTCCGTGGTGGTGTCAGTCGCCGCCGGGATGAGGGGTGGAGTGGAGGACGCCTTTTCCCTGGGATTCCACGGCGGCGGGGACGAACTGCCCTATGCGCGCAAGGCCGCCAGGAAAGCCGGTGTGCGCCACCATCAACACCGGGTGTCGCCCAACCTGGCCCAATCGCTTCCCGAACTGGTCTGGAACCTGGACGAGCCCTTTTTCGACAATTCCATCCTGCCCACGTGGCACATATCTAAATGGGCCCGGCGCACCCACAAGGTGGTGCTGTCCGGCGACGGGGGCGACGAGTTGTTCGCCGGCTATGAATGGGCCCGACGGCAGCAATTGGCCAACTGGTGGCAAAAGGCTCCGGGGGGCTTGCGGGACCTGCTTGCGAGCCGGCTTCCCAAATACACCCGGGGCGAGGATTACGCCACCGGATTCGCCGCCCGGATCACGAGGCTTGCCCGCGACCTGAACCGTGGTGTACAGGATGGTTTCCTGCGCCGAACGTCGGTTTCGCGCACGTTCCGGGAACGCCTGTACGCGCCGGAGTTGCGGATTCGGCTCGACCACGACGCCGCCGAATACCAGAAGGCACTGTTCGACGGGGCCCGCGTGAATGATCCCATGGAGGCCATGCTGCACGTGGATTTCTCCTCGTACCTGCCGGACGACTGCCTGTTCAAGGTGGACCGCATGAGCATGGCCCACGGCCTGGAAGTCCGCGTGCCGTTTCTGGACCGGGAGTTGATCGAATTCGCCGCGAAGGTGCCATTCCGCTACAAATTGTCCGGTCTCACCACCAAGGCCCTGGTGAAAAAGGCGTTTGGCAAGGACCTGCCCAACGCGGTGCTGCGCCAGAGAAAACAGGGGTTCTCCGTGCCCGTGTCCTCCTGGCTGCGAAACGGACTCAAACATCCGGCGCACCGCCTACTTTTGGAAAAACCGTTCACGGAGCGCGGACTGTTCGACACCGGGTTCGTGCGCGACATGCTAGCACAGCACGAGGCGGGTCGACAGGAACTTGGGCACCGCATTTTCGCCCTCATGGTGTTCGAGGTCTGGGCCCGGCTGTATCTGGACGAGAAAATCGAATCCCGGCCCTCGGCGACGCTGCACGACATGGCCGGCTGAACGGAAACCCGTATGGAAAGACAATTCGGAAAACCACCGGACCGGCATTTCGTCCGGCACAGGAATAACGAACCGCCTCCAGCGGAATGGGTCGCCGTTGTCACGGACAACCGCGGGAACCAAACCGAACCGCCACTGGTCACCGTGGTGGTGCCCACCGCGGACGCGTGGCGTGACGGAAAGTTTCCGGAGCTGATGCGACAACTGTCCCATCAGGATTTCCAGGATTTCGAGCGCGTCGTCATCCAGGGCGACAACCGGCAGGGCCGCGCCATAAATTCCGGGGCCGCCCTCGCCCGGGGCAGGTACATGCTCACCCTGGACGACGATTCCAGCCTCGGCGGACCGGACGTCGTGGGAAAGCTGGTCCGCGCCCTGGAGGCCGACCCGGACGTGGGCATGGCCGGGGGCATCAACACCATACCCGACGACGCCCCGTTTCTCGTGCGCCGGGCCATGGAGGAACTCCCCCGCCGGGACATGCCCGACGTGGCCGGCGTCACGGACTCGGACATGGCCGAGCACCCGTTGCTGATGATGCGGCTGGACGCATTCAGGCAGGTGGGCGGCGAGAACGAGGTAATACCGCGCGGCCTCGACCCCTATCTCCGCGAGGAGTTCCGCCGCGTAGGATACCGGGTCGTGGTGGTCCCGGGAGCTTGCTACACCCACATGCCGCCGGGGACGATGCGGGGGCTGGTCCGCCAGTTCTACCGTAACGGTGCGCAATCCGCTTATTGCAGCCTCATGTTCCCGGAATGGGCCTACGAAACGCCGGACCGGCACGGGCCGGACGTCGTGATGAAACGACCCCTGTGGTACCGGGTGGTCAGAAAGGCAGCGGGCCTGGCCGGCCACGCCCTTCGCGGCCACGTTGTATACGTGGCGGCCAACGGAGCCTACAGCCTTGGTTTTCTCTCCGGATACCTCCGCGCAAAACAGGGGAAAAAACCCTGAATCGGACGAAACCATGGACGACGCATCCGGAAAACCGAAGATTCTGCACGCCATCACCCGCATGGACCGTGGCGGGTCCGCCCAGAACACGCTTCTCACCTGTATCGGCCTTGCCCACCGCTATGACACGGTTCTGGTTTTCGGACCCACAACCGAATCGAACATGTCCCGGGCCCAGCAGGATGTCGTGGACGCGGAACTGCGCCGGGCCGGACTTGCCGGTGTCAGGATTCTGACGATGGGCGCGCTGTATCGTCGAATCAACCCCGCGCTGGACGCGGCGGCCCTGTGGGGACTGCTCCGGGTGATCCGGAGGGAGCGTCCCGACATCGTCCACACCCACACGTCCAAGGCCGGGCTCCTGGGCCGCGCCGCGGCCCGCCTGTGCAACGTGCCGGCTGTCGTGCACACGCCTCACGGGCATGTCTTCAGCGGGCATTTCGACTCCCTTTCCTCGCGGGTGTTCCTGGGCGTCGAGAAGGCCCTGGCCCCCTTGTGTCATCATCTCGTCGCCATTTCTGACGGTGAACGCGAGGATATGGTGCGCCTGGGCGTGTGCCGTGAGCAACGGATTTCGGTCATCCACAGCGGCGTGGACCTTGCCCCCTATCTTTCCGGCGGGGACAAGGGCCGTGCACGGCAACTGCTCGGCATTCCGGAGGAAAGCCTCGTTGTAGGATGCGTGGGCTGGCTCATGCACGTGAAGGGGCCTGACCTGCTGTTGGACGCGGCATCGGAATTGTGCGAGGCGGAACCTCGGGCGCGCCTGGTTTTCGTGGGTGACGGGCCCATGCGCCGGAGGTTGGAGGCACGGGCCTTGCAACACGGAATTGGCGACCGGATTGTTTTTGCCGGCTGGAGGGAGGATGTGCCGGACATTCTGCCCGCCTTCGACGTGCTCGCCCTGCCCTCCCGGAACGAAGGCATGGGCCGTGTCCTGGTGGAAGCCATGGCTTCCGGCCTTCCGGTCGTGGCTACCCGGGTGGGAGGAGTGCCGGACCTGGTTGTGAAGGGGGAGACCGGCGTCCTGGTCCCGCCGGAAAACCCGCAAGCCCTGGCGAAAGCGCTTCTTCATCTGTTGCGGGACAGAGAGGCCGCGGCCGCCATGGGACAGAGGGGCCGCGAACATTGCAGACGATTCGGGCTGGAGGCCATGCTGGACGCCCTGGACAGGCTGTATCGAACGCTTCTGGAGGAAACGCGGGCCAAGGCGGGCAGCCGGAAATGATTTCATGCGAAACCTGCTTCACATAAGCATCGCCCTGGCCGTCGCCGTCCTTGCCGGCCCGGCCCTGGGCCGGGTGCCCGAAGGCCAGGTGCATGCCGTGATCCACGTGCATTCCTCGGTCAGTTCCGGCGAGCACACCATCGCGGAACTGGCGGAACTGGCGGCCAAGGCGGGCGTCGGCGCCATGGTGTTGGCGGACCACGATCACGTGGCCATGGAATACGGGCTGTATCCCCTTCGGGAACTGATCAAGGTGCGCATGGACATGCCGTCGGTGATGGAATACGGCCCGGCCCGTTATCTGGAAGAGGTCTCACGGGTCAACGCCGACCAAAAGGCCGTCACCGTCATCCCGGGGGTTCAGAGTTCGCCCTTCTACTACTGGGAGGGTCCTCCCCTGCCCGGAAAGCTGACCGCCCGGAAATACCGGGTCGAGCTTCTGGTGGCGGGCATGGAGGATCCGGTCGACTACAGGGCCCTGCCCCGGCTCCATGGAGCGCCCAGCCTTGACCATGCTGGATCGAGGCTTCCCGCCAGCCTTGGCTTTTTGACCATGGCCCTGGCCGGCGGGTTGTGGTTCGCCATGGGAAGCCGCTGGAACAAAACCGGAATGGCAATCCTGGTGGCCGGCATCCTGCTCGCCGCAACCCACCACCCCTTTACCAGTTCCCCGTTCGATCCATATCATGGGGACCAGGGACCCGCGCCGTTCCAGCACCTGATCGACACGGCCGCGGCCCGGGGCGCGCTGGTGTTCTGGCTGCACCCTGAATCCCTGTACTCCAGGGAGCCCAGGTCGATCGGACCCATATACGAGCAGACCAGACCCCATGCGGACTTGATGGTCAAAACTTCTGGCTACACCGGTTTTTCCGCTGTTTACGGTGATACGTCACACGCCGAGCAACCCGGACGACAGTGGGACACCGCCATCGACCAGTACTGCCGGGGCCGGCGGAATCATCCTCCCTGGGCCATTGCCGGCGCGGATTTTCACTACAAAAAGGGGGAACCCATCGACACCTACCAGACAATTTTGTGGGCCCCGGACAACTCCAGGGAGGAAGTACTGGCAGCACTCGGCAGGGGCTCCATGTACGCGGTGCGAAAATCCGGGAACCGGGCGCTACGCCTCGAGGGTTACGGTCTGATCGGCCCCGGTGGGGACCGGGCCGGTTCGGGCGGCCACCTCGATACATCCGGATCGGCCCTCCTGACGGCCGTGGTCTTCGCGGACGACGGGAGTTCGCATCCGGTCAGGGTGGTCCTGGTGCAGGACGGCAGTGTGGTGGAAACCATCGAGGGACGTACTCCGGTGACGGTGTCCCGGAAGGTTCCCGTTCCATCCGGGCGGATGTCCGCCGTACGTCTTTTGGCATCCGGCCCCGGATCACAGATGGTGGCCAATCCCATATTCGCGGGAACGCGGCCTGGAGACGCCGGAAAGGAGGCGCCATGATCCTTGCCGTGCACCAGCCCCAGTACCTGCCGTGGCTCGGGTATTTCGACAAGATGGACGCGGCCGACGTGTTCTGCTTCCTGGACGACGTGCAGTTCAAGAAAAACGAGTGGCAGAACCGCAACCGCATCAGAAAGCCCGATGGATGGCAGTGGCTCACGGTGCCCGTGCTGCATGACTTTGGCCAGTTGATCAGGGACGTCCGGACAAATGACAAACAGGCGTGGCGGCGAAAGCACCTGGCCGCGATCCGGACCAGTTACGCGAAAGCCGCCCATTACGAGGACGTCGCGCCGCTGTTGGAACACGCGCTGGGCCGCGAATGGGAACTCCTTGCACCGTTGTGCATCCGCCTGTGCACGGACATCGCCTCCAGGCTGGGACTCACCACGCGGCTTGTAACGTCTTCCGCCCACGATACATCGGACGACCCCACCGGGCGGCTCGTGGATCTGTGCCGGGCACTGGGCGCGGACACCTATCTTTCCGGCGCCCACGGCACCGACTACATGGAACTGGACCGGTTTGAAGACGCCGGCATCGACGTCCTGGTCCAGCACTACGAACATCCTGAATACGAGCAGCTCCATCCGGGTTTCGAGCCGTTCATGTCCGTCGTGGACCTCATGCTGAATCATGGAGAACGGAGCCTTGACATCCTGCGCGGAGGAAGGAGAATCCGGGGTTGTCGGACCCGGCTGAAAAAGGGGGAGAAATGAGCGTGAAACCAATGAACATCCTGGCCATCGGTTCGCACCCGGACGACATCGAGTTCGGCTGCGCCGGAACACTCATCAAGTATTCGCGCCGGGGCCACCGCCTTTTTTTGATGATCATGACCCAGGGCCAGGAAGGCGGTGAGGGGGAGATACGAAAAAAGGAACAGTACGATTCCGCTGAAGTGATGGGAGTCGAGGACATTTTCTGGGGGGATTACAAGGACACCCGGATTCCCATGAGCCAGGAGCCTATTCTGAAGATCGAAAACGTGATACGGAAAGTGCGGCCGAGTTTCATCTTTTGCCATTACCACGAGGACACGCACCAGGACCATCGCAGCCTGGCCAGAGCCACGCTTTCCGCGACACGGCACATACCCAACGTGTTATACTACGAGGGTCCGTCAACGCATGATTTCAGTCCGCAGGTGTATGTGGACATCAGCGACACCCTGGAGTTGAAGATGGAGACACTCAAGCGGCACGAGTCCCAGGTCATGAAAACCAACGTGGAGGGCCTGTCCATCCTGGAGTTCGCCCGATCCACCGCCAACTTCCGGGGCATCCAGGGCCGGGTCAGGTACGCGGAGGGGTTCCATGCCATTCGGCTGTTCATCAACACCTGACCCTGTCCGGACAGTGGTGGCGCATTCACGACCCGCCCTGGGCGAAATGGAGCAGGAGGCCGCGGCCGGGGTGATCGGCACGGGCCAGGTGGCCAGCGGTTCAGAGGTGGTCGCATTTGAAAGGGAGCTTGCGGCGAGGGTGATGGTGGGCGGAGCGGTTGCCGTGAGTTCAGGGACCGCGGGCCTGCACCTGGCCCTCGAGGCGACAGGGGCGCGAGGGAAAAAAGTGCTGGTTCCCACCTATGTGTGCGCGGCCCTTGCCCACGCGGCACGCGCTTCCGGAGCCGACTTCGTACCGGTGGACGTGTTGCCGGAAACCGGCAACATGGACCCGGGGGATGCTGGGAGGAAGCTCACCCGGGACACGGCCGCGATCATCGCGGTGCACCTGCACGGAGTACCCGCCGAAATGGAGGAACTGAAGGCGTTGGGACCACCCGTGATCGAGGACTGCGCCCAGGCCCTGGGCGCGAGTGTGAACGGAGCGCCTGCCGGTTCCCTGGGAACGGTGTCCGTGTTCAGCTTTTACGCCACCAAGGTCATCTGCACCGGCGAAGGGGGAATGGTGGCCTCCGACGACCCGCACCTGCTGACAAGAATCCGGGACATGCGCGAGTATGACAACAAGGACGACCTCACGCGCCGGTACAACTACAAGATGACGGACATCCAGGCGGCAATGGGACGGGTGCAGCTGGGCCGCCTGGACGCTTTTCTCGAGGCCAGGGCGCAACGCGCCCGAATGTATGACAAATCTTTTGCCGAATTGCCGGTGAGGCTGCCACCCCGAACTCCGGGTCGGATATGGTTTCGCTATGTGGTGCGGACAGACACCCGGCCGGAACAAATCATCCATGCCATGGCGGAGCGAGGAGTGGCGTGCGCCAGGCCCGTGCATCGCCCGCTGCACCGGTACGACGGCCTGTCGAATTACGGGGTTGCCGACATGCTGTGGGAAACGTCGATTTCGCTGCCGGTCCACCCCCTGGTGGACGATCGCGCCGGGAACCTGGTGGTCCGGGCTTTTTCCGAGGCGATCAGGGAGTGTGCCTCATGAGGGAAGACTCTGCGCGCATACCGGAAAAACTGGTTTTCATCGCAGTGGCCGCTGCTGCCGTGCTGCTTCTGCTGCCGCCGGTACGTTCCTTCTTCTTTGAAACCGGTCGGCGCTGGTTCTACATTCTCGCGGTGAGCTTTTCCCTGGCCTATGCACTGGTTCCCCTGTGCAGGGAAATCGCCTGGGTGGCCGGGATCCTGGACCAACCGGCGGAGAGAAAGGTGCATACACGGGTAACCCCCCTGCTTGGTGGAGTGGCCGTGTTCGTGGCGTTCATCGTCTCCATCATTGTCAACGCAATTCCCTCGATGGAACTCGTGGGCATCGTCAGCGGCGGGTTGATCGTTTTTGTCGTGAGCCTTGTCGATGACGTGCGGGAGATCAGCGCCTCCTTCAAACTGGTATTGCAGATTCTGGCCACGTGCATCGTGATGACCACCGGAGTGACCCTCACGGTTTTCCCGGACGCTACGGGCATACCCGGCGAAGTGGGGAACCTCCTGCTTACCCTGCTCTGGGTGGTGGGCATCACCAATGCCTTCAACTTTTTCGACGGCATGGACGGCCTGGCAGCGGGTCTCGGGGCCATCCTGTCCTTTTTCCTGGCCATGGTTGCGCTGCAGACCGACCACCCGTTCCTGGGTTGGATCTCGCTGGCCATGATGGGCAGTTGCCTGGGATTTCTCCCCTACAATTTCCGGCCGTACAAGCGCGCCACCATCTTTTTGGGTGACGCGGGCAGCACCTTCATCGGGTTCATACTGGCGTTTCTGGCGGTCTTCGGCCAGTGGTCGGACTCGGACCCGGTTTCCGCCCTGGCGCCGCCCCTGTTGATCTTCTGGGTGCTGATATTCGACATGGTACACATAACCGTGGACAGGATCATTACCGGCAAGGTCAGGACCGTACGGGAATGGCTGGAGTACGTGGGCAAGGACCACCTGCATCACCGGCTCATGTACGTTCTGGGGGGGCCGCAACGGAGCGTGCTGTTCATCTACCTGATGACCTGCTGCCTGGGGCTTTCCGCAGTGGTGCTTCGAAACGCCAGCCCCATGGACGTGGGACTTCTGCTGTTGCAGGCGGCAATTCTGGTGGTCCTGCTGACCATACTGGAACGACGGGGGCGCAACCTTTCCACGCGTCTGGAAACCAATGGACGCGGCGTCGACCCTTTGCCGGACCGGAAAGCCGCGGGCGAATCCCAGGACGCCTCCGGGAACAGGATGGCCGCGGGGCCGTTGTGACGCTTTTTCCTGGTGTTTCCATGCTCGACAGGCAGGTAGCGCAACTGGTGAGAAGCCTTTGCTCTCCGCGGCCGGACCCCGGCATCGCCGATTTTGGCCTGGATCGGCTCCGGGAAGCGGTCGCCCATGCGGAGGGGCACGGACTGGCTCCCCTGCTGGCGTGCGCCCTGAATCGCATGGACGCGGGGTTCTCCCTGGTGGAGTCGGCGGAATCCGGTTCATCCGCGGAAACCGTGCTTGCCAGAGCTTACCTGCAAACACTCGGGCATAATCTGCGGGTCAAGGCGGCCTTGCGGGAACTGGATGTCGAACTCGCTGCCCTGGGTCTGTCCGGGGTCCTCTGGAAAGGCGGGCATCTCATCCACGGCGTGTATCCCGACCCCGGCATGCGGCCCATGGAAGACGTGGACATCCTGGTGCCCGCCCGGTATCGGCCCGGTTTCGAAACAGCGCTTTCAAACCTGGGGTACAGGCCCGGCGCGGGACATCCCGGATTGTGGCGGAACCGGAACGTGGTTGTGGACATGGCCGGCGACGCCGTGAATTCCGACCGGATACCCGCGCGGCTCGCGGTCATCCCGCTGACCGCGGAAACCGTCCGTGACCGGGCGCGTCCTTTGCCCGGCTACTCCTCGCTTCTCGTCCCGTGCCCGGTGGACACCGTGGTCCTGCTGGCCGTGCACGCCATGAAACACGGATTTGCCAGGGACATCTGGCTTGCGGACGGAATCTGGTTCCTGGACCGGCTGGGCGACGCGTGCCCACCCGCCGAAGTCAGCCGCCGCGCCATCGGGACCGGCTCCACACTGGCCGTGGGCACATGGCTCGCCCTCATGAGACAGTGGCCCCGGTGCGACAGCCTCTGGCCGGGCTACACCGCCACACCTGAAAAACAGGGGATGCTCGCGGGCTCCCTTGTCCGGCGCACCCTTGAGCAGGGACCGTCCGCGGACCTGGGCGAACTCTTTTTCCTGGCCTCCTGCACGACCTGGAAACAACGGACCGCGTACGTCAAGGACACCCTGCTGCCGCCCCGCGCCACTATTGAACAGCTCTATCCCGGCGGGCTCTTTCCCTGGTGGGCCAGGTATCCCAGGCGCACCCTGGACCTCGCCAGAATGGGGTTTTACGCCGCCCGCGCCAGGTCGGGACCCGGAAGTGGAGAATGAACAGGGACGAGGCGAAGACACTTTTGCGGTCAATCGCTCTGGGCAGGCCCTACGTCTCCAGGCTGGCTGGAGTGGTGGGGCTGAACCTTGCGCATGCCGGCATGGACGTCGTGTTCCTGCTGCTGTTGAAGGGCCTGATCGACCGGGGGTTTTCCGGCGCCGGCGACTGGGACGTGCGCTGGCTCGCCGTGGGGGCCCTGGTCGTCGTCATGGTCCGTTCCATCATCGGGTACACGGCGGGCTGGCTTTCCTCCTGGGTCGAGGCCCGGCTTTTGTGCGACGTGCAAAACCGCATATACTCCACCCTTCATTCCAGGTACCCCGATCCGGTGTCCACACGGTCCACGGGCGATCTCCTCGCCCTGCTCTTCTACCATGCGAGGGAAACCGTGCACCTTGTCACCTCGCCATCAGGGCTCCTCTCCCGGGACCTTTTCCGGATCCCGTTCCTGGCCGCGTTCCTCTTTTCCCAGCATGCCGGTCTGGCGACCCTGGCCGTTGCCCTGCTGGTTCCCTCCGTTTTTTTGGCACGCGCATACTCAGGCCGAATCGGACGGGCTACGGAGAAGGTACACGAAAGCATGGCCGAGATGTACACCACGGCCGAAGAGACCTTGTCCCATGCGGAAACGGTGGCGGCCCTGGGCCGGCACGAGATGGAGTCCGCCAGGTTCAAAAGGATGAACGACAGGATGGCGGATCGGACCATGGGCGCGTACCGGGCCTTGGCGACCTCCGGTCCCGTCACCCAGTCCGCCAGGATGGCGGGACTGGTGATCCTTGTCTTCGCCGGGGCGCGGACCATGGAATCCGGCGGCCTCAGCGCCGGCGGTCTGGCCACTTTCACCGGGGCCGCATGGTACCTGTACGGCGGCGTGTACGGAGTCCTGTCCTGGCTTCTCTCCCTGTATGGCGGCATGGTCAGCGCACGGCTGGTATTCGAGACATGGGAAGGAACCCCGGTGCGCTCCGTTTCGACCGGCGACCAGAGACCTTCGCTTTTCCGGGAGTTGGCCCTGGACAATGTGACCTTTGGCTATGCGGGAGCCAACCGCCACGTCCTGTCTGATCTAAGCCTCGAGATTCGCGTGGGCGAAACCCTTCTGCTGGCAGGCAGGAGCGGAAGCGGCAAGACAACGATCCTCCGGCTGTTGCTGCGTCTGCTGGAACCGCTCCGGGGCCGGGTCATGATGGACGGACGGGACGTCCGGGGCCTTGACATGGCCGCATACCGGGCTCTTTTCGGATTTGCCGGCCAGGAGCCGGCCATCTTCCAGGCCACGCCCGCCGAGGTGATCCGTTACGGAAGGCCCGACGCCACCATGGATGACATCATCCAGGCTGCGCGGACAGCCGGGGCCGACGAGTTCATACGAGACCTTCCCGAGGGTTACGACACGCCCGTCGGGGAACGGGGAGACAATTTTTCCGCCGGACAGCGCCAGCGGCTCGCCCTCGCCCGCGCCCTGGTCCGTGAGCCGGATGTTCTGTTGCTGGACGAGGCATTGGGCCACGTGGACGCGGAATCGGAAGCAGACATCCTCGCGAGAGTCGTTGAGCAACGAAAAAGACGCACCACGATCGTCGTGAGCCACAGACGGGACGCTGCCCTGCCGGCGGATCGGGTCGTATTGATTGCCGACGGCGGCATTGTGGCCTCCGGTGCTCACCGGACGCTGCTGGATGAAAACACCGAATACCAGGATTGGTGGCATGCGGGAATCCCGGGGGCTTTCATCGTTCCCGGAAAAACAACCGGGAATTCATGATGGGGGTTGTATCCAATAACCCGGGAAAGTATAATTTCCGGATACGAGGAAAGGCGAAACGCCAACGCGCCGCGTCCATGCCACTTGCTGTCACCCGGATCCATCCGGCGGACCGGGGAGCCAGCCCTCGAACAGACTCAAGTCATCCATGGAGTTAACGATGGACAGGCTCGTACCGGACCCTTTCACCATCGCACAAAAGGACTGGTTCTCCCGCTACATCTGTATCCTTGGAGCGGTCACTCTCCTGTTCTTCCTGGCCACCATGGTTCTGCCCGAGCCCTTTGCCTCCCAACGTATCCTGCTGGGAACGATTTTTCTGGTGGAAATCCTGGCCATTGCAATTAGGGTACTCTGGCTGGGAAGCATCATGGGGAGCGGGAAAAAGGTACAAGGCACCATCCTGGACGTACGCAAGGTGGGCTCCGGCGCGGGATCGCGCCTTGTGGCTGATTACTGCTACAAGTTCGACGACAGGGAGTACCGCCGGGTATGCTTTGACGGAGGCCGGTTTACCCAGGGGCAGAACGTACTGGTCATAGTCGATCCGGAACACCCCAAACGGTCGGTGATCGCGGACCTCTACCGGGTGGCGTGATCTGTTCTAAATCGACTATTTCGTTTTTGGCGCCTTTTGCATACGTCAAAAAGCCTGCACTGGTTAACGGGCCATCAAGTGGAGAAGGCCTGAACCTCCCTCCGCCTCTCTAACCACCATTCGGCGATCCTAGTTGCAAGCGCGCCCGACGCCAGTGCAAGCGAGAAATATACCGGCATGAGAAAACGGACGAAGTCAGTCCTCGTCGCTCCGTAAAAGCTGTAGAACACGGGATACCCGTACAGAAGCGCCAAGGGGAGGAACCAAGTATCAAACCGGTCCCGCTTCCACGGGAATAGCACTGACAAGGACAGCGCAACGCATGAAAGGGCGATCAAAAGAAAGAGCGGCTTCGCGAACGTGTACCTCACGAGAAACAACACATTTTCCACGGACCACTGGGGGAGTGATGCCTCCTTGGCATAAGCGGCTGTCTGCTTAAAATGTGGGGACATGAATGGATTGTCCGTCAATAGATAGTTATACAGGAACTGAATGCTGTAGATAGCGGTCACCATCGCTCCTAAGACCAGCACCGACCGCCAACCCTTGTCCTTCACCCAGATCCAGTACACACATCCGATCACGATGAAGACGATGGCATCCTCCCTGACAAGAAAGGCCATCCCCACGAATATGGCGCCGACAACCTGCAGCCTGTAGGAATCCCCCACAATCCATAAGGACATGGCCAACAGGATGAGCATGGATGCGAGAGGTTCAGAGTACATCCGTGCCCAGATCAGCGATGGCACGTTTATGGCTCTCAAGATTTGTGCGGCTTCTCCGAACAAACCGAAAAAGGCGTAGGCGGCCAGGGGAATAACGGTCCAAGAAAACGCGGCAATCACCCCGGCAACTCGTTGGCCGGTCAGGACATATCCCAGCCAGCCCAAAAGGAGAATCGCGCCCCCTGCCATGAACACGGATTGAGCCATAGCCACGGGTGTCGCGATATCCATCCACTGGGTTGCGTCGAAGGCAAATACGAACGGGGTCAGAAACAATGGATATCCAGCTGGATACTGCCCACTTCCCAATTCTCCCTGGGAAAAACTTTTTGCTATGCCGAAATATTCAAGATAGTCCTTGCCGTACAGGAAGTGCCATCCGTCATGGATAGTTAGAGGGAGCCAGTCATGGACAAATGCCCAGACAATGCCAAAACGTAAGATGCAACAGGCAAAGAGCAGCCCCCAGAAAAAGCCTCTCCCCATGGGGAAGATACTGTAATTAATGGGCATAATCGCTACCGTCCCGACTCGATGAAGTAGCATGGGGTGGAATAAACAACTCTGAATACAACATAACTCCAAAATATAATATTAGTACAAGAGAACGAGGTTGACAACTATGGCTGCAAGGAGTTTTGGGTCTGAAAAGAATTCCGTGCCACTTTTTGGAAGCGTTATTAACGCCAGATGAAACGTCTGTATATCACTGCACCCCTACTTCACCTTCACGTAGGCCCCTATCCTCTCCATGGCCTTTTCCACGAAATCCGATCCGGTTACCGTAAGCTCCACGGCGTTGTTCGGGCAGTAACGGACGCATCTGCCGCACGCCCTGCACCTGGTCGAATGCACAGCCTTTCCGTCCCGGATCTCGATGGCCTCGAAAATGCAAGTCTCGACGCACGTGCCGCACCCCTGGCACATGGCCTCGTCCACCCGCACCTCGGCCCCTTCCAACGGCACCATGACCTCGTCCATGTGCTCGGGTGCCAGGTGCTTGAGATACCCCATCATGCAGCAGCAGTGACAGCAGAAGCACACGGAAAGCAGCTGGCTTTTGTCCGGGGTGAGGAAGATAAAGTTGTCCACGCGCACCTTGCCCACCATGGGCACCAGGCCGTTCTCCACGGCCCGATCCACGTGGGCGTGGGCCTCCTCCCTGGTCACCCTGCGGCTCAGCTTCTCCGGCATCCTGAGCGCTGTTTCTCCCATGAACAGGCATCCCACCGAGTTGTCGTGGTTTTTGCACTCGAAGGCGACCCGGCAGCCGCAGGTGTTCATGATCACGTGGTGCTCGGCCTGGTCGATGAACTCGTGCACCACCTGCGGAGGCAGCACTTCGTTGACGGCCTGGCCAACGGGCGCGTTCACCTTGATGGGCATGTAGCTCATACTGTTTTTGGCCGGGTCCATCCAGGGATGCAGGTTGCGCAACCCCGGGATCCTGCCCAGCAGAAAGTTCACTTCCAGATACCTGAGGCCGGGCCGCATGTACGGACCCCGGACGTACAACCAGGAGAGAAAGGCGTCTTTTGCCCTGGCAAGGGGTTTCATGGCTGCTCCTTTCATGCCTGCCCACGCCGTGGCGCGGGCACTGCCTTTCCGGCGCACTGCCGGAAATCATGCTGCCGTACGAACGATCGCTCTGCCCCGGGACGTCAAAAAATCCATGAACGCCTGCTCAGAGGTGTGTGAAGGTTCCCACCCCGAGACCTCGCGGATCTTGTCGCACGACACGAATATCGTGTACTCGGACAGGGAAAGCCAGCCTTGGCTGATTTTCTCCAGCCTCAGGGCGAACGCCACGTTGGCCGCCGCCTTCAAAAAACCCGACGGAAGACATACAAGGCGCACTCCGGCGGTGTCGAACACCCATCTGGCGGAAAGGGCGTCTCTGGCCGCGACATTGTAGACGCCCGGAAGGTCCTTTTGGTGGGCCAGATGCAGCACCTCTCCCAGGTCGTCCTCATGCAGCAGTTGCAGGTGGGGCTGCCGTCCTCCCGGAAATATGGAGGCGCGGCGGGTCCAGAAATCCGAGAAGAAGTTGTTCATGTTGGGCCCCACCACCAGGGCCACCCGGAATACGGTGAGGACGATGTCCTCCCGGTCCCGGAAGTAGTCCCGGACGAATTGCTCCACCTTGACCTTGCTGCTGGAGTAGTAGCTGTCCGAATTGCCCCGCAGGGGCGACTCCTCGGTGAGGCCGAGGGGGTTGTCCGGGTGGGCGCCATACGCGGTGATGCTGCTGGTGTACACCACCTTGCGCACGCCGTTTTTCGCGGCCGCCTCGAACACGTTTCGCGAGCCGTTGACGTTGACGTCCTCGATCTCGTCCTTGTCGTGGATCTCCTGCACGATGAAGGCGAGATGGTACAGAGTATCCACCCCCTGCAGCAGCTCCTCCATCTCGGGGTCCCGAACGTCGGCCTTGCGGAACTCCACCTTGTTGTATCTTCCTTCGTGGCGCCACGGACTCACGTCCATGCCCACCACGCGGTCGATGTCCGGATCCGCTTCGAGCCTCGGCAGCAGGGTTTGGGCAAAGTAACTGTTGACACCGGTGACGGCCACTGTACGTCCCATTGTGTTCCCCTTTTGACGATTTTCGATACTGCGCTTGAACGGCCCGCCAAAAACCGCGGTCCGCGGCCTGTGATTCGCCCCGGCGGGCAGGTCCTTGCACCGTCCGCCCAAGCGAAGCCGTCACGGCAATGGCCGCGCATCACTCTTCCCTGAATCCGTGAGCGGTCCCAGGTGGTGCGGGTGCAAGGAAGAGACCCGCCGGCTGTACTAAAGTACGCCGGCCGGGCTCTGACGCCGCAACGCGCCGCATGAGGCCGCCCCGCAATGGCGAAAAATCCTTTCACCCACCGGGTGAAACGAAGATTTGTTCAAGAAGACGCAAAAAATCCGTTTTGCAGGGTTCCTGAAAGTTTTTTCAATATTTTCGTCACGGATTCAGGTCTTCGTAATGCTTTTCCAGTAGCTGCGTCTTCTTGGTTTCCCGCTCCAGGGTATTGGGCTCCAGCCACTGGATCTCCGGGCGAATCTTCAAAAGCGCGTGCATCTTGTCGAGCAACTGCCTCTCCACAGCCGGGAGGTCGTCCCTGGAAATCTCCGCGGAATGCTCCACCTTGAGCTTGAGCGGCGGCACGACACGCGGAGGCTTTTCCGTGAGCACTACGCGGAACTGGCCGGTCAACTCCCTGGGCATGGAGTGGATTACTCCCTCTATGGCCGCCGGGTACACCGGCACGCCCTTGACCTTGAGCATGTCGTCGGCGCGTCCCACCACCTTGTAGCGGAAACCGGTCTTGCCGCAGGGGCACGGTTCGGTGAACACCTGGTGGATGTCGCCCAGGGTGAAACGCATGTCGAACCAGACGGCGGCCTCGGGGTTCAGGCTGGTGCCCACCATCATGCCGGTGGCTCCGTGCTCCAGGGGCACAGATTCCTTGGTCTCCGGGTTCACCAACTCATAGTAGGCATAGTCGTCGGCCAGCCAGTGCATACCCTGGTAGATGGGATGGTCGCAGGAACAGCCGTAACCCGCGCCCGCGTCGAACACCCTGGCGCCGTATTCCGTCTCCAGCTTCTCGCGCACCTCGGGGATGCCGGCGCCCGGCTCCGCGCCCAGGATCATGGTCTTGATGCCCAGGCCCTTCACCGGCTCGTTGAGCACCTCGGGGCTGCGCTCGATGAGGTGCAGGGCCAGCGAGGGAGTGCCGGTGAACACGTTGACTCCGAACAGCTTCATGAACTGCAGGATCTTCTCGGTGCCGGCCTCGGCCCCGATGGGAATCATGGTGATGCCGGGGAACTTGTGGTACCAGAGAACCTGGGGCGTGCCCGCCGCGTGCATGGACAGGCCGAAGCACAGGCCGATGCGGTCGCCGGGGCGGATGCCCATGCGCCACGCGGCGCGAGCCATGATTTCCTGGCCGTCCTCGATGGACTTGCGGAAGTTGGGATAGGGAGTGGGGATGCCCGTAGTGCCGGAGGTGGTGGTAAGCAGGTACAGGTCGTTGACCCTCTTTTCACCGAACAATTCCAGCATGAGCTTTTGCATGTCCAGGCCCACTTCGGCGATGACCTCGCGAACCTCGGGCTGCCCGATGGGTGCAATGGCCTGCTTGAACGCCTCGAAGCTGTCGATGTCCGCGGGCTTCACCCCGGCCTTGTCAAACCGCTTGCGGTTGATGGGCGTGTTCTCGTACTGCCACGCGAGGGCCGACTTGAGTTTTTCCAACTGCAACGACTTGATTTCCTCGGTGTTGAGTCTGGGCTCGATCTCCATGTTCCAGTATTCGCGATTCACGTCTACCATGGTTTTTTCCCTTTTTTCGCCGCCGCCGGCTCGTGTGTCGGGAAGGAACCTCGCGGAAAGGACCCTCCCCTTCCCCTTTGTACTCAGACCGGCAGTGATCCAACCGGTTCCGCGCTATGTAGACCCTGGCTTTCCGCCCTGTTTTGCTTAATCGGCCCTGAACGTGTGGATGCACATGGCCGCGGCGTCCACGCCCAGTATGCCGCCTCCGTTGTGGCACATGCCCACCCTGGGATTGTCCACCTGCCTGGGCCCGGCGTCGCCACGCAACTGCAGCACCACCTCATGCACCTGGCCAAGGCCCGTGGCGCCGATGGGATGACCCTTGGAGGCCAGGCCGCCCGATGTGTTCGTGGGTATTCTCCCGTCCTTTTCCAGCCACCCTTCGTCT
The DNA here is from genome assembly GCA_046542385.1 of Desulfatibacillaceae bacterium. Lineage (GTDB taxonomy): Bacteria > Desulfobacterota > Desulfobacteria > Desulfobacterales > Desulfatibacillaceae > JBKHBM01. Next base: position 32,744 of record JBKHBM010000023.1, read on the forward strand.
ATGGCGCGTGGCGCGTCCTCGCCCTGGACCAGACCCAGTTCGATCAGGGTGATGATCTCCGACGGGCTGGTGGCGTCGTGCACCTCGATCACGTCGATGTCCTCGGGTTTGATCCCGGAACCGTTGAACGTCCTGGCTCCCGTCCGTTTGGTGAGCGTGTCCTCGAGACCGCTGGTCACCTTGCCCGAACCCACCACCGAGCTTGCGATCCACACCGGCTTTCTGGCGAAATCCTTCACCCTGTCCCTGGCACACACGATGGCCGCGGCCGAACCGTCGCCGATGGGCGAACACATCATCCTGGTGAGAGGAAAAGCCACGTCCCCGGAGTTCAGCACCTCATCGAGGGTGACCTCCTTCTGGTACTGGGCGTGCGGGTTGAGAGCGCCGTTTTTGTGGCTTTTCACCGCTATCCGCGCGAAATGCTCCTGGGTGAGACCGTAACGCTCCATGTACAGCTTGCAGTAATAGGCATACATGTCCATGAAGATGGACTTCTTCTCTCCCGAACCCTCGGACAATATCTTGTCCCTGGTCTTCTGCTGTTTCTGGAAATCCTCCAAAAACTTTTTCACCATCTCCACGTCCACGGCCGTACCCAGCGCCTTGAAGGACTTCTTCTTGTCCTCGTCGAACAACTTCTCGAAGCCCACCACCAGCGCCACGTCGTACAGGCCCGCGCCCACCGCCGTCCAGGCCATGTGCAACGCCGAGGAGGAACTGGCGCAGGCGTTTTCCACGTTGTACATGGGAATCCCCTCGATCCCCATGGCGGAAAGCGTGACCTGGGCCCGAATCTGCTCCTGCCCCGTCATAAGGCCAACCGCCGCGCTGCCCACGTAAGCCGCGTCCAGGTCCTCCGGCTTCGCGCCCGCGTCGTCCATGGCGTTTTGGGTCGCGTCCTTCACCAGTTCCTTTATCCCCTTGTCGGGGTACTTGCCGAAGCGTGTCATGCCCACTCCGACGATGGCGACGTCTCGCATATGGTCCTCCTTGGGTTGTCGCGTGGTACGCGACGTGTTTTTCTGTTGACTATACGGTCAACAGAACGGTATGGTCAAGGAAAATTTTCGCCTTCGACTGCGTATTTTCAGCAAATACCTGAAATGTACAGTACATGTAGAGTGGCTGCGATGACGCAACGCGTCCAAATATCCGTACACATAGGCAATCCTTCCGGCCAGGCGGTCGGGACGCCCGGAGACACCTTATGAAACAATCCACCAGGGACATCCTGCAACGCCATGGATGGAGGCTGGACAGGGCCGTCCACAACTGGGGCTACTTCGTCTTCTACAAACCCTACGTGGCGGTCTCCCACTTCGCCGCCGTGTCCATCGGCCCCCACCTCAAGTGGCTGCCGCCTTTTATGTGGCTCTCCCGGTTCATATTCGAGCGGTACCACGCCAAGGTGATTTCCGGGAGCGACGTGGAAAAGATCCTGTCCCTGGACCGGGACGTGTTCCTGCCCCAGGACCAGGCCAAGCGGATCATCCCGTACAAGTACGCCTGGCGCGTGCTGTTTCGGGAGCCGCAACTGATCGCGGTGATGGACTGTCCGTGCAAGGCGGCGCGCAAGGCCCCGTGCGAGCCGAAGAACTGCTGCATCGCCATCGGCCAGGACTTCGCCCCGCTGTGGCTGGAGCACTGCAGGCACTGGAACGCGCGCCGGATCGACCAGGCCGAAGCCCTGGACATCATTCGGCGGCTGCGGGCCACCGGGCACGTGACCCAGGCGTTCTTGAAAGTGGCCACCGGCGGGATCACAGGCGTCATCTGCAACTGCTGCCCGGACTGCTGCGTGTGCCTGCACGCCACGCGGATGACCACGGCCGTGGACCCTAGCGTGAGGATGACGGTGGAATCGGGCTACTCGGTGGCCCGGGACGCCAGTAAATGCGAGAAATGCGGAAAATGCGAAGAGGTCTGCCCGTTCGGCGCGGTGGCGTGGGACGGTAACGCCTGCACATATGACGTGGACAGGTGTCTTGGTTGCGAGCTGTGCGTGGAAAATTGTCCGGCAGGGGCGTTGAGCCTGTATGTGGACCCAGACAAATGCATGCCGCTGGATCTCGAGAAGCTGGTTGAATAGATGGTGTCAGAATACCGCCACGGCCCCTGAAACTAAAACGCCGGAGGCGTTTTCACCTCCGGCGCCCATTACATATTTTCGCCATTGATGCGGCGGTTTTGCGATCCCGGTGGGATCGTGCGGCCCGGCTGCTCCTCTTTTGCCGAGCCCGAGCCGTTTCGGCGTTTTCGTTTCACACTCCAATACAGACTACCGGCCCAGCGCGTTTTTGCTGAACGGCAGGCTGGCGTAGCCGGAGCGCACGTAGCACATGGCTATCATGGACAGGGGCTTGTCCTCGGGACGGTTGCCGGCGACGCCCTGAGCGTGGTTCAAGTTGGGATTGTTGACCCTGGCCTTTTTGTTTTTGAAGTATCTCGTCATTGTCCTGTCTCCTTTCGGTCGCCCTTGACGGGCCCGTGTTGTCCCGTGGTCCGGTCTGGTTCCTACTTGTTTCGTATGGTCGTGGAAGCGGTCATCCGAATGTCGGAAACCACCACCCTTGCCAGGGAGTCGCCACCGACGCCGGACAAAAGTTCGTGCTCCATGCGGTTCACATCGAGGCGGAACCCCGACATGCTCACCCGCCACAGATCGTCATTTTTGCCCAGGTTGCGGGTCACCCTCGCGAATCCCGGCTGCCGGGACGCATCCCGGCTGTCCAGCCAGACCCCGACCCCGTCCAACGAATTGCCGCGGATGAAGTCGCCGAGGTACAGGGGCCGGGTCACATTCAGCAGATCCCGTGTTTCGTTGCTTTTGAGCACTACGGCCTGTCCATGTATTTTCTCCAGCTCCGCGTCCTTCAGGGGTACCATCTCCGCCCCCGCCCAGGAGGCGGACACGATGACCAGAACCGCTGCCGCCAAACCTGTAAGCGCCTTGTTCCCAAACATGGCGAAAACTCCTTTACTGTAGTTGCCGGAGAAGGACCCGGCCTGTTCCAACGCCTTTTCCGGGTTCCCGCCCGCGCCGTTCATTCCGCCGTTTCCCTTGTTTTTCGCGTTCATGTTCTTTCTCCCCGTCGATGCCGTATGTTTTGGTTTGTGCTTTGCGAGCCGGTTTTCCGTTCGCTGTTGACATCAAGATAAACCAGGAGCCGAGTACCGTCGCCCGGGTACATAAAACCGATCCAAAAAAATGGTCCGACAGCGCCCCGAACGCGTTCGGAAACATATTCCGTACTTACAAAATCTTGATTTTATTCGATATATAAAAGCAAAAGGAGGGCGTTCGGGATTTGAAAAAAGTGGCATTTTTTTGGTTTCAGGACATGGTTTTCCCGGTTCGGAAACAAATTTTCAAACGATTTTCGGGGTCGACGGCGGCCATTTGAGGGAAGACGAGGCCGGTGGGAATGGTTCACGGGATGAATTGCCGGCGGATCGTACCGGCACCAGCGGCGCGGGCGCGGACATCAGACCCACAAGCCGCGCCGGGCGCGAAGGGATCGGAAGGCTCTTTTGGGGAGACGGGCGTTGAACGGCTGTCAGCCTGCCTGCTCCCCGGGCTCGGGATCGACCTCGCGCATCATGGCGATTTCGTCACAGTCGGGGAACTTGACGCAGTGCAGGCAGTCAGCCCAGATTTTCTGGGGCAGTTCGCTCTTGTCCACCACGGCGAATCCGTGGCGCTCGAAAAATCCGGGCCTGTAGGTGAGTGCGAAGACCTTGCGGATCTTGAACTTGCGGGCCTCGTCCAGGGCGAATGCGAGCAGGCGTGAGCCAACGCCGCGGGACCAGTGGGGCTCGGAAACAGCCAGGGACCGGATTTCGGCCAGGTCCTCCCAGCATATCTGCAGGGCGCAGCACCCCGCTATGCAGCCTTGTTCGGGCTCGTAAACCACGTAGTCCCGCACGTGGTCGTACAGCGAGGACAAGGGCCTTGGCAGCAGTTCGCCCTTGTTGGCGAAATTCTGCAAAAGCCCGTGAATCTGGCGGATATCCTGGATGGTAGCCTTGCGAATCATGTCCGTGATACCTGTCTCATCCGGTGGGTACATTGTCTTTGCGGAACACGGCGCGGACCCCGTCCTCGCGGTCCTCGCCCAGGGGTCTGCCTAGCCTGGGGTCTATGCGTACGGTTACCATGTCCCGGGGAATGTCAAAGGTCTTTACCGGCCGGTCCTCCAGGGCCGCGGCCATGAAGTCCACCCAGATGGGGAGAGCGGCACGGCCTCCGGTTTCCCTGGGACCGATGGGCAGCGAACTGTCGCGCCCCACCCAGACTCCGGTGGCTACATCCGGTGAAAACCCCACGAACAGGGCGTCCTTGCAGTCATTGGTGGTCCCGGTCTTGCCCCCCAGGGGCCTGCCGATGGCCTTGGCCTGCCTTCCGGTGCCTTCCCCCACCACTCCCTGCAACATGTCGCACATGATGGCCGCGCCGGCCTCGCTCATCACCACCCGGCGATGCGGCCTGGGCAATGGCATCCGCCTGCCGTTTCTGTCCACCACCTCCAGGATGGCCCGGGGTTCGGACCAGACGCCCCGGCTTGGGAACACGGCATAGGCGGAGGTCAGCTCAAGCAGTGTCACCTCGGAGGTTCCCAGCGCCAGGGACAGGTTGGGCGCGAGATCGGAGCGGATTCCCAGCTGTTGAGCGAAATCAACCACCCTGGAGGGCGACAGTGAGTTGATGAGGCGCACCGCCGGTATATTTCTGGATTTTGCAAGGGCCCTGCGCATGCTAATCTCGCCCTCGTATGTGCGGGAGTAGTTCCGGGGTCTCCATTCCACGCCCGGCCTGCCCGACGGAAAGGCCACGGGCGCGTCCAGTACGAGATCCGCCTGGGAAGCGCCCTGCTCCACCGCGAAGGCGTAGACTATGGGCTTGAATGCCGAACCGGGCTGGCGTCTGGCCATGGTGGCCCGGTTGAACGGCGTGTCATGGTAATCGTGTCCCCCGACCATGGCGAGGATTTCGCCGGATATGGTGTCCAGGGAGACAACCGCGCCTTCAATGAGTCCGGGCCGGTAACTCGAGCCGTGTATGCGCTCGCCCAGGCGGTCCAGGCCTTCGGTGAGCGCCGTTTCCGCTTTCCGCTGCATGTCGTACCGCAGGGTGGTGTACACGGTGAGACCCTGCTGGTTCAACACCTTGTCGCCGTAAGCCTCCTCCAGTATTCCACGCACGTGAGCCACGAAGTAGGGGGCACTTGTGTGGTTTCGGCCCCCACGGGCCGTCACCACCGGCTGCCCGACGGATTGGGTGTACTCCTCCTGCCTGATGGCTCCCACGGCGAGCATTTGGGAAAGCACGAGATCCCGGCGTTTGCGCGCGCGCTGCGCGCTGACCAGCGGCGAGTAGCGGGACGGTGACTTGGGCATTCCCGCGATGAGGGCGCATTCGCCCACCGTGAGTTCGTCCAGTTCCTTTCCGAAGAACGCGTCGGCGGCCACGCGCACGCCGTACGCGCCGGACCCGAAGTACACGGTGTTCAGGTAAATCTCCAGGATCTCGTCCTTGGTATACCTGCGTTCCAGTTGCAGGGCCAGGATGGCCTCCCGGAATTTGCGTTTCAGCGTCTTTTCCGGTGTCAGGAAAAGGTTCTTGGCCAGCTGCTGGGTGATGGTGCTGGCGCCCTCCCGGAATCCCCAGGATTTCACGTTGTTTACCACGGCCCGGGCCAGACCTTTCAAGTCCACGCCCATATGGGAATAAAAGGACCGGTCCTCCGTGGCCAAAAGCCCCTGGATGAGCGGTTCGGGAATGTCCTTCAGAGGCACCGGTTCCCTGCGTTCAGCGTACCACTCGGCCAGGGTCACGCCGTCCGCGGACAGGACCCTGGTGATGGCTGAGGGCTTCCACTCCTCAAGGTTCCGGATCTGCGGCAGGTCATGCGCAAGGCCGAAAAAAGCCCCCACCCCGGCGCCTGCGGCAAGTGCCGCCAGGACCACCACGACTATGGGAAATATGCGACGTCTTGCCATGGCTGGAAAAACCGATCCGGTCACCGATCGGGATTCATGCGCCCCCGACCAGGGATACCGCGTATATTGCCGTGTTGCCGGCGACGTGTATTACCATTGGCACGACCAGCCGCCCTTCCCTGGCATAGGCCAGGGCGAACAACAGGCCGCCCACCCCCTGCATGAGCGGCAGTCCTCCCTGCAGGCCATGGGACAGGGCGAACAGGAGTGTGGACGCGATCACCGCCACGGCGGTTCCCCAGCGGCGCAGGAACTCGAACAGGACGCCCCGGTAAACGATTTCCTCAACCAGTGGGGCCAACAGGCAACCCACGGCGAGAAACAGTACCATCTCCCAACCGAACTTCGCCGGTCCCGCCGAGCCGATCAGGGCCACGGGGTTCACCCCATGAAGCCACAGGACCAGTGCCGCGCACCCCACCAGGACGCCGAACCCCAAGCTCCAGAGAATACCACGCAGGACGTCCTTTGCAAGGCCCGCGTGATACAGACCGATGGAGTCCAGGCCTTGGGAGCGCCAAACCAGAACCAGGATGAACACGGCCTGGATCACACGGGCCCCGCCCACCAGAACCAGGGAATCCACCTCGACCCGCGCCGCGACCTCCGCCACGACAAACTCGACCACCGCCACCAGAACCGCCGTGGCCAGCATGATTCCGGGGGTCATTTTCCCTGTCGCCATCCCAGCCTTTCCAACGCCTTGTATGCGTACATCTGCACATACCAGTCCGGGCTCTGCCTCACCTTCTCCAAAACGGGCGGCAACGCCTGGGGTGCTCCGGTCCTGGCCAGCGAATACACGGCCATGCACTCCACGTTGGGATGGCCGTCGTCCGCCATTTCCAAAAGCGCGGAAAACCCGCTCATGCCATCGCACCGGGCCAGGCACCTGGCCACCCAGTATCGCTCCGCCACGTGGGGGCTGTCCACGAACCGTTGGTGCACACCGGACTCGCACAGATCGACCCGCTCCTTCCAGGCACTACGCAACCCCGCCACCCGTTCCATGGATTCAGGGCTTTCGAGCATCTCCATAAGATCGGCCCCTTCGTGGGAATCGCCGGCGACCCGGTACACGGGCACCAGCATCAAAAGACCGAGGGCCAGGCAACCAATGCCGGCCACCCTTCTGGCCCGCAACACAGGGAAAAGCGCCAGCGCGGCAACGAAAAACGCGGAGTAGAACAAGGCATAGACGAATATCGGAAAACCCGGTACCAGGCAGAAGAAAACCAGGGTGCGAAACGGCGCGTGCCTGTCCGTGAGATGGGAAAACCGTGACAGGAAGGGCCCTGGACGTTCAAGGAATCCGTCGCGCTCCGGCGCAAGCACGACCCGGCCCTGGTGGACAAGCTCCACGGCGCCCTCCCCCGCACGGACCACGAGGTCCACGTTGTCCGGGCTGTCCACCGGGATGTAGTCGTTACGGGCAAGAAGCTGTTCCAGGAGTTCCCGGTCGATCCCTCTGCCTTCCGCGTCGACATACGCGGTATGAAGCTGGCGCTGGGCCTGGCTCTTGAACACATTGGCCGGATACAGGGTGTAGCGGTAATAGAAATCGTTGATCTTTTCCCCCACCGGGTTGGACAGCAGAAGACCGTCCCGCATCTGTGTGAACAGGCCCGGGCTGTACTGGGGCAGCCAAACCAGCGTGGCGACGACAAGAGGGATCAGGAAAGCCGTTGACCGGAAAAGAGAGGACTCCGAAGACGGCTTGCGCAAGAGGGTTCTGCACAGGGCCAGGACGGCGGCCGGCACGGCGATGCACAAGAGGGTCGGCCAGGGCGCGAAGCCCGAGGTGTTCACCCATACCGTCAGTGCCAGCCAGGCCAGGCAGAATACCCCGGCGGAGACCTTGTCTTCCCGCAAGGGGTTCTTCCACAGCCACCACGCTCCAAAGGCGGCCAGGGACAGTCCGGCTCCGAGACTCAGGGTGAACAGTATGGCGCCGTACAGGGCCGTGGACACGGCGTACAACCGGTCCATGACAAGAAGGTTCGGAACGGGTTGATACCCCTGGTCCGCGATCCTCCGCACCATGTCCGCCAGGGCCCGGTTTCCCGCATATACCCAGGCGGCGGCGAACAGATGGCACATGGCCATGCCACCCAGGACGGGAACGATGGACAGAATGGCCCGGCGGGGGGGCATGGAATGTGCCTGCTGGTCCTGTTCCACGATTTCTCCGATCCAAAATAGTCGAGGCCCACCCACGTCCCGGGGTGAGCCTCGGCATTATACCATAACGGGGAAAGCGCCCTAGTGCTCGACGTGTCCCACCTCTCTCTGGACCTCGATGGCGATCTTGAACAGCAGGGTAACCACCAGCGCGCCGATTCCGTACACACCCAAGGTGATCAGTATCTCCGGAATCGTGACCGCGTACTCGGTAATTTCCATGAGCGGGTTAGGAATGAAGCCGCCGATCACCAGCCCCAGACCCTTATCGATCCAGGTGGCGATCACCAGGATGACCAGCGCGAAGGGCAGGATCGTGGGATTGTTCCTCCACTGGGGTGGGATGAGCAGTATCAGGGAAAGGATCCCCAGAATTCCCGCGAAGACCATGAACGGCATGAGCTGGGCGTAGTAGTGTCCGTGGTGCTTGAGGCCAGCGAACAGGTACACCCATGTTTCCTCGTGGCCCGGGATGTTCGAGTAGAAGGCGGTAAACAACTCGAGGCTCAGGAAGAACACGTTGGCGATCATCGCGTAGGTGATGATCTTGGCCAGCGAACCAATGGCTTCCCGGGCCAGTTCGATCACCTTCATCCTCTGCAGGACCAGAAGGATCAGCAGAAGTATGGCGGGACCGGCGCAGAACGCGGAAGCCAGAAATCTCGGGGCCATGATGGCGGACAGCCAGAAGTGGCGCCCCGGAAGGCCGGAGTACAGAAACGCCGTGACCGTATGGATGGAGATGGCCCAGGGGATCGAGATGTAGATGAGCACCTTGACCCATTTGGCCACCTTGTCGCCCTTCTTGTCGCTCTGGAGTATCATCCACCCGATGATGATGTTGAGGAACATGTAGACGTTAAGCACCACCATGTCCCAGAACAGGACCGAGTTCGGTGTCGGATGGATCACCACGTTGAACAGACGCATGGGCTGTCCCAGGTCCACCATGACGAACAGCAGACACATGAGAACCGCGCCAACGGCCATGAATTCGCCAAAGATGGTGATTTGGCCGAACACCTTGTGCTTGTGCAGGTAGAACGGCAGAACCAGCATGACGCCCGACGCCGCGACGCCGACCAGGTAGGTCAGCTGCGAAATGTAGATCCCCCAGGAAATGTCACGGCTCATGCCGGTCGCGCCCAGACCAGTGAAGTACTGGTACAGGTAGGCCACGAAGCCGACGCCTATGACGGCCAGGAGGAAGAATATCCAACCCCAGTATCTTCCGTCTCCCTTGATTGCCTTGTCGAGCATAGCCACCTCACCTAAATCAAGTAGTACACCTGGGGTTGCGTGCCGAGGCTCGCCTTGCGGCGAATCGCGAAACGTTCCCTCAGGACTTTTCTCACCACGGATTCCCGGTCATTCATGTCGCCGAACAACAACTCCTCGTTTTCACAGGCTTCGACACACGCGGGGAGCTGGCCCTTGGACAACCGCTCCGCGCAGAAGTTGCATTTTTCGACGACACCCTTGGTCCTGGTGGGAAAATCAGGATTGACCTTCCCGCCGCCCTTGAGCACTTTCCTGTCCGCCTCTACCGGCTCGTACCAGTTGAAGCTGCGGGCACCGTAGGGGCAGGCCGCCATGCAGAAGCGGCAACCGATGCAGCGGTGGAAGTCCATGAGGACGATGCCGTCGTCACGCTGGAAGGTGGCCTTGGTGGGGCAGACCCTCACGCACGGCGGATGTTCGCAGTGGTTGCACAGGACCAGGGGCTGCACCTGGGTGATGTCGCCGGTGATGAAGCCCTGGTCATGGGCGTCCTGCTTCCGGGGCAGCTGGTTCATCTGGTTCGGGAATGCGTTTTCGTATCCCGTGGGCCAGATCCACTTGATCTCGCTGCGCGTCTTCTCCCCGGGGCTCATCTCGGAGTCGGGCAGGGCCTGAAAGTCCGGCACGTTGTGCACGGAGTGGCAGGCTTCCTGCGCGGCCTGCACGACCCTGGCGTTGAGCTTGGTGAGGTCGACCACCATGGCCCACCGGCTTTTCGACAGGTCCTCCTGTCCCAGGGCCTCGTCGGACCTGGCCGCACCGCGAGGGGCCGGAAAATTCTCCAGCAGCAGGTTGGCGAAGGCGGGACTCGCCGTCGCTCCGACCGCCGCCACTCCGGCTATTTTAAGGAAATGTCTCCGCGTGCTGTCCATTACATCGCCTCCGTATCGCTTGAGGTCCCCATCTGTTCCGGCGTGAGATGGCAGTCCCAGCAGACCGGCGACACGTTCACGTAGTTGTGGCACCGGTCGCAGAACTCCGCCTTGTTGGAATGGCAGTCCATGCACGTATTGCTGAGGCTCATCTCGTACCGTTTGCCGAAGGCCCCGGAGTACATGCGATTGCCCTTCCTGACCACGTTGTCACGCCATTGGTCGAGCAGGAACATGTGCTGGGGAATGATGTCATCCGCGTCCTCCACGCACTTGATGGCGTTTTCGGCCAGGGCCTGCTCGAGGTCCATTCCGGCCTGATCCGCCATTTCCTGCAATTTGGGAGTGTTGAAGCTCCGTTCAGGGACCGTCGCGGTCGCGCCGAAGTTCAGCCACACCGGGGAGGTGAACAGAATGAAAAAAATGACCAATCCCGTGATTATCGGACCCTTGTTGTACATCACTCCTCCTCCATGCCCGGCAGAGGCTCGAACCTGAGATCGGTGGTACGCTCTTTCTCCCCGTCAAGCACGAGCGCGTTTCCAACGAGTTCATGCACCCCGGTGACGTCCACCCCGGGCACCCAGTAGTCCATGAGCGGGGGGAAAACGGCGCGGTCAATGGCGCACACGCATGCGAGCATGTTGACGTCGTGCTTTTCGTGCACGCTGCGCACCGCGTTGGCCCTGGGGAATCCTCCGCGGAACCTCAGCTCCAGGTTTTCACCGGCGTTCAGGCCGGAGCCGCTGCCGCAGCAGAAGGTCTGGGCCTTGATGGTCTGTTCCGGCATCTCGTAGAAGTGGTTGCAGGTTTCGTTGATGATGTACCGGGGTTCTTCGATCAGGCCCATGCCGCGCGCCGGATTGCAGGAGTCGTGGAATGTGACCCTGAAGTTGTCGTTACGACTCTTGTCCAGCTTGAGTTTGTTGTTCTTGATCAGGTCCGCCGTGAACTCGGTGATGTGCACCATCTTGGTGGAGGCGGCGTTCTGGAACGTGGTGCCCGTGATGGGCGAAACCGGAGTCTCCAGAAAGTCCGCGGGACCGTTCATGGTATCCATGTACTGGTGGATGACGCGCCACATGTGGCCGCACTCGCCGCCCAGTATCCATTTCACGCCCAGGCGTTTGGCTTCCGCGTACATCTTGGCGTTGAGCTTCTTCATGATCTGGTTGGACGTGAAGAAGCCAAAGTTGCCGCCCTCGGACGCGTAGGTGCTCCAGGTGATGTCAAGGCCCATGCTTTCCAGGTAATGGAAGAGGATGAGATATCCCATGGCCGTGTAGGTGCCGGGGTCGGCGAAGACGTCACCGGAGGGCGTGATGAACAGGATCTCCGCGCCCTTTCGGTTGAAGCTGGGGTTGACCCGCACGCCCGTCACGTCCTCGACCTCGTCCACGAAGAACTCGATCATGTCCTTGAATGCGTGGGGCTGGATGCCCAGGTGGTTGCCGGTCCGGTTGCAGTTGGCCACCGGCTGGGCGATCCACTCGATGTTCAGGCCCAGCAGGTTGAGCAACTCGCGGCCCACGATGGTGACCTCGGCCGTGTCTATGCCGTAGGGGCAGAACACGGAGCAGCGGCGGCATTCCGAGCACTGGAAGAAGTAGTACCACCACTCCTTTAGCACGTCCTCGGTCATGCTGCGCGCGCCCACCATCTTGCCCATCAGTTTGCCGGCAAGGGTGTACTCCTTGCGGTACACGGAGCGGAGCAGCTCGGCGCGGAGTACAGGCATGTTCTTGGGGTCGCCGGTGCCGATGAAGTAATGGCACTTGTCGGCGCAGGCTCCGCAGCGCACGCAGATGTCCATGAAGAGCCTGAAGGAGCGGAACTTGTCGATGCGTTCGCGCAGGCCGTCAAGCAATATTTCAAGCCAGTTCTCCGGTAGCTGCCAGTCGTCGTCCAGCGGCGACCACGTCCGGCCGAAGGGCATGCCCACCTCGTCCAGCGCGGGCTTCTTGGCCGGATAGCAGTACATCCCCTGCCGGATGTTTACCGGAGTGTCCATCCACCCCGTTTTCGGGGGGTTGTGGTCAATCTTGACCATCTCCTCTATTTTCGGGACTTCGTCTGCCATGGATTACTCCTCTTCCGCCACGGGCTGCTTATCGACGGGCAAGCCAGCCTCGATCATTCTGTCTCTGAACTCATCCTCGTACTCTTCGTAGGTGTGGAACTTGACCTTGGGGTTCCATGGATTGAGGCGCCGCACCTCTCTGGAGTTGTTGGGAAGGTTCCGTGTAGGACTCAAGAACACCCCGCCCATGTGCATGAGCTTCGAGAACGGAAAATACGCGATCAGGACGCACACACAGAAAAGGTGGATGAAAAAGAGCAGGCCCAGGCCCGCGGGGTATGTGGGATTGAAGTTCACCAGCCCCATCATCATGCCCTTCACCGCGACGATGTCCACCTTGAATACGTGACGCATCAGGATTCCGGTGCCGGCGATCGTCAGGACCAGCAGCAGCGGAAAGTAGTCGTTGGGCAGAGAGATGTAGCGCATGTTGGGGAAAACCAGGCGCCGGAGAAGGAGCATCGTGGCGGCTCCACCCAGGACGAACCCGGAGATCAGGACGCCGGGCACGCCCAGTTGCAGGAAGCCGTCCAGGCTTTCGAGCAGCTGGACGGCGCCCGGCATGGGTTCGGTGAAAAACCTCAGGTGCCGGATCACCACAACGAGAAAGGCATAGTGGAACGCAAGGGCGAAGACCCACAACCACTGGTTCGGCCCGTACATCGGCTTGCCGTCCTTGAAGACCAGGCGCGTGTTGCGGAAAAGCGACCTGAACAACAGGACTTCCAGGATCATGCGCAGCACCACCTGGCCCTTGGTATGGGGACTTTCCAGCTTGTTGTGTTTGATCCAGGGCAGCGATTTCTGCTGGCCGCAAGTCGTGGGGATGTTGAACGGTTGCGGAGAACGCGACCATTTGACGACTGCCCAGATGAAGCCCGCGATGAACAGGACGAAGGCTATCGCCGGGATCCAGACCCCGAAGATGCCCGCGGCCACCTTGGCCACCCCGACGTCCGCGAACTGCACGAAGGCCCCGCCGACCGCTCCCACCATCACCACGATTCCGATTGCGATCAAGGACAGGATGAGTGAAGCCCAGACATTCATGTACCAATACCTCGCTCGTCGTTATACGTTAACAGTCACTCCCCGTCTTCGGCATCCCCGGTGTCGGCCCTGGGGTCGACTTCGGATATGTCGCAGACGAGGTTGGCCCGTTTCATGGCCAGATAGGAAAGGTTTTTCACCTCCTGCACCCGAATTTCAAACAGTTTCTCGCGGCACTGGGCGTAAAGCTCGAAACCGGCAAGGGCGAGCCGGTCGATCCGTCTGTCCAGTTCCCGCCAGTCGGGTGGTATCTCGCCGTCGCGAACCTCTTTTTCCAGCTCCTCCCGGATGACGTCCTTCAGCACGAAGAGGAAGTCAACCGCCTCGGAGGGGCTGAACTCCTGCACGGCCCGAATTCGGATGATATCGTCCAGAAATCGGGGTATTTCCTCGTCCGTGCCCTTGCCGAACAAGGCGTCGAAAATCCCTTCCAGGCCCTCGTTGATCCGGAATCCCACGGGGTTTCCGAAAGGATCGTTCTTCGTCTTGAGGAACTGGGTTCTCTCAGGAGGGTAAGAGGCGAAAACCTGCTCCCTCCATCTACCCAAAATGCCCGTTTTTTTTGATTTTATCGTATCTTGAATGTTCAAAGCGCCCAATTTCACAAGAAGGTCCGGACCTCGGTCCCCGCCGCTGGCCGCGCCCGGCTCGTAACTGCTCCCTGTCAGGTTTTGTCATGACTTTCATTACCCTGCCGATGGCAAGGCACGAAGGCGACCATAAAACGGACTATATCGTAAACGCTTGATTTAAGCCGCAAAAGTGGTCCGATTCCCGCAAACAGCCGCTATTACCGCGCGACGATAGACGAAGTGCCTGTGCCTGTCAAGAAAAAAAGGCCCCGCGCCCGGGGTGAAAACTCCCCCTGCCATAGCAGCCCGTTGAAAAACTAGGGATTTGAAGCCTGTTCAAAAACGATGAGATGCAAGGCGCACGAATTTCGAGGAATAAGGCGTACTTATGGTACGCCGCACTGACGAGAAATGAAGCGCAACGCCGCAGATCGCGTTTTTCAACAGGCTGCTAGTTGAGACCTAGTCCTATGACTAGCCCTATCGCCACCCCCATGCCCACGAA
>JBKHBM010000125.1:0-13205 GCA_046542385.1 Desulfatibacillaceae bacterium
GAAGGGGATTAGCAGCCTGTTGAAAAACGCGATCTGCGGCGTTGCGGCGCGTTTCCCGTCAGTGCGGCGTACCATAAGTACGCCTTATTCCTCGAAATTCGCGCGCCTTGCATCTCATCGTTTTTGAACAGGCTGCCAATTTCGAGTTTTTCAACGGGCTGTTAGGCTGGAGCTTGTCAGTCGCCCGGGTCGCCCCGGGCGTCTGGCTGCATGAGTCAAGTCAGGAGCCGGATGCGGCCGGCGCATCACGCCAGCTTTTTCGCGGCGTCCAGGACCTCGTTGTAGTCGGGTTCGTTGCCCACTTCCCTGACCAGCTGGGTATAGCGGACGACCCCTTCCGTGTCCACGATGAATACGCTCCTGGCAAGCAGCCGCAATTCCTTGATGAGCACGCCGTAACCCATGCCGAAGTCCGCGTAGCGATGGTCGGACAGCGCCACCACGTTCTTCACCCCCGCGTCCTTGATCCATCGGGCCTGGGCAAAGGGCAGGTCCATGCTGACCACCAGAAGCTGCACGTTGTCGCCAAGGCGCGCCACCTCCTCGTCGAATCGTTTGGTTTCCATCTCGCACACGTGGGTGTCCAGGGATGGCACCGCGGCGATGATCAGGACCTTGCCCTTGAAGTCGGACAGGCCGGCTTCGGTGAGGTCGTTCTTCAGCAGGGTGAATTCCGGGGCCTTCATGCCCTTCGTGACCTCGGAGCCCACCAGCGTGAGGGGATTTCCCTGAAATGTCACAGCGCCATTGCGTTCCATAATGTCCTCCATTCGAGTCGTGCCGGGAATCCGGTTTTGGGGGAGTGGCGGATTGAATGCCGTGGAAGTACGGCTAACAGACAAGCTAAGATTGTTTTGGCCGTGTGCAAGGGCTCGCGACGCAGGAACGTGGGTGGAGTGGCCGCGGCGGGTTCGCTCCGGCCGTGCGGTGCGGCCCGCCTGGTATGGGGCGTGGAGGGATACGTGATGTGGGGAGGCCTTGACGGCCGTCGCGGTTGATAATTATTGTTAAGCAGGAAAGGAGGCGCATCCGCCTTGAAAACACTCGACCTCGTCGAATTCAAATATGTCTACTGCCCGGTCATCGAGAAGGAAATCCGCCTTAAACGCGGATATGAGTGGACCGAATCCGAGGGCGCGGGTCCCAAGCACCTCGTGGACTGCGTGGGCGCCTTCACCTGCGGAGTGGGATACGTGGAGGACGGCCAGGTCCATCATGACTTCTCCAGGTGCCCATTCCACGGAGTCCGCTTCATGGCCGACAGGGCGGGCACCCGTTGACGGCCCGTGCCGGACCGCTCACCCGTCCATCCACTTGCGGAGACCCCCGACCCCGTTTTCCGACGGATAGGCGGAGGGCGTCTTGTCCGGAGGCGGGGATACGAGGATGGCAAGGGCTTGTTGTACGGGTCGCTTGACAAGGCAGTGCGGGCAATCAATACTTTGCCACGGGCTCCGGTGCGCAGGACCCTTTCCGAACACGAAAATGCCTTTCCGGGAGGTTTCATGTCCGATGAACATTATGATGGATCGCTCAGGGGCCAGTTGCTGATCGCGATGCCCGCGCTGGAGGATCCGAATTTCGCGCTCACGGTAACCTACCTGTGCGTGCACAACAGCGAGGGCGCGTTCGGTCTGGTGGTGAACCGCATGTTCGCGGATCTTTTCGTGGACGAGGTCTTGAAGGAGCTGGAGGTTCCCGGCGCGGAGCGCCTGAACGGGGTTCCCGTGTACATGGGCGGCCCCGTGCACCCGGGCCACATGTTCGTACTCCACGGCCCGCCCCTGACCTGGGAGTCGTCGCTGCCTGTTTCCGATACCGTGGCCATGACCAATTCCATGGACATCCTGGAGGCGGTGGCCGTTGGGCGGGGCCCCGAATCCTTCCTGGTTGTGCTGGGCTGCGCCGGCTGGGGCCCGGAGCAACTGGAGGAAGAACTCAGGCAGAATGCGTGGCTGACGGCACCGTCGAGTGACGACATCCTGTTCACCGCGCCGGTGTCCGAAAAATGGGAGCTGGCGGCCAGGAGCATCGGCATAGACCCGGCACTGCTGTCCGACGCGTCGGGCAACGCATGAGGTCCATCCGCCGGTTCCGCGGCACGCTGAGAAACCGGCGCATTTCGGCAGGTATATGGCAAAGACCTTCCTGTTGACAATCGAGTACGACGGCACGGATTTCCACGGCTGGCAGAGGCAGGCCGGGGACGCCACCGTGCAGGAGACCCTGGAGCGTGCCCTGGGCACCATGCTGCGCCGGGACGTCGTGGTGCACGGGTCCGGACGCACGGACGCGGGCGTGCACGCCCTGGGCCAGTGCGCGCACTTCCGGGCGGACACCGCCATAACGGCGGAGGCGTTTCGCGCCGGTCTGAACAGCCTGCTTCCGTCGGACGTGGTGGTGCTGGAATGCCGGGAGGTGCCGGAGGATTTCCACGCCCGCAAGAGCGCCACCGGCAAGGTGTACGAGTATCACGTGCTCAACCGGCGGTTGAGGCCGGCAGTGGGCCGACAGTATGCCTGGCACGTGAGAAAGGCCCTGGGCGTGGCGGCCATGGAAAGGGCGGCGGCCTGCATCGTGGGAGAGCATGATTTCGCCGCGTTCGAGTCCACGGGCAGCCCCAGGGCCACTTCTGTGCGAAAGGTGACCCGATCCGGGATCGAGGTTTTCGGCGACACGCTGGTGTACACGGTCTCGGCCAACGGCTTCCTGCGCTACATGGTGCGCAGCATCGTGGGCACCCTGGTTCATGTGGGCGTGGGACGGATCAGCGCCGGGGACGTCCCCGGCATCCTGGAATCCCGGAACAGGGCCCTTGCCGGCCCCACCGCTCCGGCCCACGGCCTGTTCCTTCGCCGGGTGCTGTACGACTGATTGCGAGTGACCCGTTACATGCTATTTTCTTGACTGATTTCACTGAGTTTTGGGTTGACCCGACCCGACCTTTATGGGATCATCACAACTGCGTTTCTCCCGTGCATCCTCGGTTCTTTGGCGTTTCCGGCTCCTGTTTCCTCCAACCTTCATGGATGATGCCATGCTCGGTTTCCTCCTGGTTCTTGTCGCGACGGGGATTGTTCTCGTGGTCCACGGTTTGGGTCAACTGGCGGGCGCCAGGGCCGTGGGCCTGACCCCTTCACGCTTTCTGATAGGCGCCGGCCCCGGGATTTTCGGACGAAACATCGGCCACACGGAGTTTTCCGTGCGCGCGGTGCCTTTCGGCGCCTGGATCAAGGAGGAGGATGGCGAGGTTCCGCCCATGCGACGCTTTGCCATGCTGGCCTGCGGGCCCCTTGCCATGCTCCTGTTTTCGTACCTGGTATTTTTCGCCGTACTCACGGTCTATGGCCTGCCCGCCCGGCTGGCCGTAGTGGAGGACGTGGTGGCCGGGTCACCGGCCGAGGCCGCGGGGCTGCTGCCGGGCGACCGGATACGGCTGGTGAACTATGAAAAGGTCGAGTCGTGGAAGCATATAGACGAAATGACCGAAAACAGTTTGGGGAACCCTCTGCTGTTCATCGTGGACAGGGGCGGGAGGACTGTTCGCGCGAACGTCGAACCGCGTCTGCTTTCGTCCTTCGCGGAGGGGGCCGCCACCGGGGACCGGTATGCCGTGGGGCTGGTCTTTCTCCGGGTGATGAACCGGGACCTTTCCCCGGGCGAGGCCCTGCTGAAAGCCGGCGAATCGCTCGGCCACGTGGCGGAACTGGTGGGGGCCGCCCTGTGGTGGTCGGTAGGAGGCAATCCCCGCCAGGAGGTCTTCGAGGGCGCCTCGAGGTTCCTGGGGGAGAAAAACGCCTTGGGAGGTTCCTTGACCGCAGCATGGCTGTACGCCACCGCCGCGCTGGGCGTAATCCTGGCCATCCTGGCCCTGGTGCCCCTGCCCATGCTCAACCCCCTCAACGGCCGGCGCATGTTCGCCACCCTGTACCGGGCCGTGATGCACAGGCGGCCGTCGGAGGCGATACTTGTCGCGGCCGGTGGCGTGGCTCTGGGCATGGTGGTGGTACTGCTGTCCCTGGCCGTTGTCACTACCTACATTTGACATGCCGGGAAACCGACATGAATTCAGCCCTGAAAAATCGCGCCGGGTCTTCCTGGCGCGCCAACCGGGATTTCTGCGGCCGCCGGGCCGCCCTGAATGGAAGATACCATGAGTGACTTCGACAATGGCGATTTTGGCAAGATGAAACTTTCGCTCCTGCGGTCCGTGGTTGCCGAACCCAATCCCACCCTGGAGAAGCTCCAGGAAGTGTTCCGGGAAGAATTCGGAGAGGGGCTTACCGAGGAGGCCATCCTCCTGTTCAAGCAGGAGCTCCTGCGCAAGGAGGCGGCCAAGGCGGAGAAGAAAAAGGCTCCCACCCGCACCGGAGCCATGCGCATCGTCGTACTGGACAAGGACGCCATAAGCCGCCGGGTAACTCACAAGACCCTTGAGAACCTGGGGCACAAGGCCCTTCACACCAAGGACACCGACACCGCGTGGGACGCATGGAAGAAGCTGCGCCCCCCCATGCTGCTCGTGGACTGGGAGGGGGACGGACGCCCGACCCTGGACCTCCTGGGCAAGGTACGGGACGCCGAGGGAAGCCGTTACACCTACCTCATGGTAATGTTCGAAAAGCGCGACCCGAGGTCCGAACTCGCGGCCCGGGAAGCCGGAGCGGACGAGGTGCTGATCAAGCCGCTGGTCAAGGAGGACATCGCCGCCCGCATCCAGGCCGGACAGCGCATCGTGCAGATTCAAAGCCGGGACCACCTGATCTTCGCAATGGCCAAGGTCGCCGAGGCCCGCGACAACGAGACCACCAATCACCTGGAACGAATCCGGTACTACTCGGTGATGCTGGCAAGGGCGGTGAACGAGGTGTCCGACGGGAACGAAACCGTGGACCAGCAGTTCGTGGACAACATCTTTCTCACTTCCTGCCTGCACGACATCGGCAAGTCCGGCATTCCCGACCACATCCTGCTCAAACCCGGACGCCTGGACACCGACGAGTTCGAGGTCATGAAGACCCATTGCCGGATCGGCCACGAAGCCCTTCAGGAGGCATTGCGCGCCGATCCCAGGGCCGATTACCTCAAGATGGCCGCTGAAATCGCCCTGTCCCACCATGAGCGCTACGACGGGGCGGGCTATCCCCAGGGGCTGAAGGGCAAGAGCATCCCCCTGGCCGCACGGATCGTGGCCCTGTGCGACGTCTACGACGCACTGGTGAGCAAGCGCCTGCACAAGAACGCCTTTTCCCACGACCATGCCAGGGACATCATCGAGCAGGAGATCGGTCGGCATTTCGATCCCATGCTGGTGCGCGCCTTCAGGCTGGTGGAAAAGAAATTCATCGAGATTGCGCACGCCTTTAATCAAAAGCCGGAAGAACAGACGGAAAAAGCGGAACAGACAGCAGGTTAGACGTGTTCATGGACCGGTCGGACCGGCTTGTCCGGCCTGGTTTGGTCCGCCTCGAAAAAGCCCCTACCCCTCCATACGGTGGTCGTTTGTCCCTCCACACACAAAATATCCGGTAGATCACTCCGAAATGCCCGAACTTTCAACAAATTCTTGACTATGATATCGAAAATGCCATAATCGGCCAAAGGGTAAGGACCGGAATGACCGGTTTCCTGGCAACAAACACTGCCGGAAGACTTTCCACCCGGGGGTCGAACATGAAGATCGCAGCCATTTCGCTCACCACGTGCATCGCCATATGCCTGGCGCTGGCCGCGGCCACACCTCGACCGGCCACGGCACAGCCTGTCGTCAGGCTGGACGTGGAAGGCGGCGCCAAGTACATTGCCGGTGACAACACGATGGAGATCGGCGGGAAAGTGGTGCGCGCCGACGGTTCCAGGACCACGGTGGGCTTTCCCGTAAGCCGTCTGGAATTCCCGGTGGACGCCTTCACGGCAACGGCGAAGGCCAGGGCCGATTACGGAAGCCGGTGGTCGTTCATCCTGGAGGGTGGCCGCAGCATCACCGACACGGAACGGAAGATGAAGGATTCGGACTGGATTTACGGTGATTTCGGCAATCCCGGCAGCAGGGACTCCTACTCGGAGAGCTCGGTGGACATGGACGTCTGGCTCCTGGACACCAGGGTCCGTTACAAGATCGCCGAAATGAGGCACGGCGCCGGCATGCAGGCCACGGAACGGCTGATCTCCTTCACCAAGTACTCCTTTTTCGCCAGTATGGGCTTCATGTTCCAGGATTACACGTATGAAGTCAGCGAGGTCACGCAATACAGTCTGTCCAATCCGGGGCAGACCCCTGTGTTCGATTCCGGGGTGGGCCTAGAATACAACCTCACCTATTACGTCCCGTACACGGAGTTGGGCTTCGGCATAAACCACAAGGACAGGTTTCATCTGGAGGCCAGCATCGGCGGGACCCTGTTCGCCCATGCCGAGGACAAGGCCGAGCACGTCCGGCGGGGCGTAATCAGCAAGATGGACTCCAACTGGGACGGCGACATGCTCATGGGCAACGCCACGGCCCGCTACAACTTCACGGACAACATCTACTGCACCCTTTCGCTTGAGGGACGGAGGATTTTCGTGGAGGACAAGTCAGTGACCTATGAGCCGGGTTCCCAGGTCCATACCATCGAGGAGGAACTGACGGGCAGGAACTCTTCGGTTTCCACCTCTTTCGGCTATCGCTTCTGAAGCCCTCCCGGCAAGGCCATCCCATTGGGCGCCACTGGCGGACCCCGGTGTCCGCCATTGGCATTTCGGGGCGCTCCCTCCCGTGCGGCATCTCATACCAAGTCGCTTTCAATCCGGTAAATCGGACGGAGGACAGGCGGCAAGGAAGAAGCGACCAAGACGTACTCGCGTACGTCGCGGAAGCTGATGACGCAGCCAACACAGTCATCCGTTCGATTGCAACTCGGTATCACCGCTGCCTTGTGCTTCCGGCTTTCCCTCTTATATTGTCGACATGCTGAATCCTCGAGGATGTTTTCGGGGACATTCATCAAATCCCGGATGACGGGCCCGTCGGAACCGAGTGAAACAACCCTGAATCCGCCCCGGAGGGCGAAAAATCCTTTCACCCAACGGGTGAAAGGGGGATTTGTTCAAGAACACGCAAAAACGCCCGATTTATGGGGTTCCTGGAAGTTTTTCAATATTTTCGTCACGGATTCAGGGCAACGTCAATCCCTGATCAGCCCGGGGACCGGGCTCGTCAACGGATTCAGGCGCCCGGCACCGGGGTCGACGGAACGGGCCGGAAACACGACCCGGTCCGGAATGAACGGGGAAACGACGCGCAGGAATTTTTCGCAGGAAAGAACAATGATCGAAAAAATCATATCGGGCGGCCAGACCGGCGCGGACCGCGCCGCCCTGGACACGGCCCTGAAATATGGGATACCCCATGGCGGCTGGATTCCCAGGGGCCGGATCGCCGAGGATGGAAGGCTCCCGGACAAGTACCGTCTCCAGGAGTTGGGCACGGAAAGCTACGCGGCCCGTACCGAACGGAACGTGCTGGATTCGGACGGGACGCTGATAGTATCCCACGGGGAGTTGACGGGCGGGTCCCTGCTGACCCGGACGTACGCCGTCGAACACGACAGGCCTTTTTTGCACGTGGACCTTTCGCGCCACGAGATGTTCTCCGCGGCCCGGGACATACACGCGTGGGTATTGAAAAACGAGGTCGCGGTGCTCAACGTGGCCGGACCGCGCGCCAGCGGCGATGCCAGGATATACACAGCGGTCGTGGACCTGCTGGAGACCATGCTGTACCTGGATACCATGCACACATCCACCCGGATTCCGGTAACACCGGGCACCCCGGAATTCCCGAATCATCCCCGGACCGTGGAACAGGCCGTGGAGCGGTTCACCCACGCCCTTACCCTGAAGGAACGCGCTTCCATAGGCCGCATGTCAAAGGAGCAGTTCCTGTCTTCCTATGCGTTCGTAACCCGTGACATCGCCCGGGACTATGGCCTTTTTACGGGCAACACCCCGCTTCTGGCCTCCTGCGCCGAACGGGCGGGCGAGGACAGGA
Source organism: Desulfatibacillaceae bacterium (assembly GCA_046542385.1). Taxonomy (GTDB): domain Bacteria; phylum Desulfobacterota; class Desulfobacteria; order Desulfobacterales; family Desulfatibacillaceae; genus JBKHBM01. The sequence continues at coordinate 8,033 of JBKHBM010000125.1, forward strand.
TAGCCATCGACGAGGCCGCCAGGGTCATACTGGGGGCGGTATGGGAGAAGCTCAACAAGACGCATTCCCTGCGCGTGGTCAAGTAGGTCCGCCCCACTTCTACCTCACGCACAAAGCATTTGCCCTTTTTCGCCTTTCGTGCAAATATCATGGACTCCGTGCTTGAACCCATGAACCGCCATGGGCCGGCTATGTCCTCTAACAGCCTGTTGAAAAACGCGATCTGCGGTGTTGCGCTTCATTTCTCGTCGATGCAGCGTACCGTAAGTACGCTTTACTCCTCGAAATTCGCACGCCTTGCATCTCATCGTTTTTTAACAGGCTGCAAATTCCGAGTTTTTCAACGGGCTGCTATATAGAGGCTGGCGCCCAAGAGGCCGCCAAGGCGAAAGGTCCTTGCACCGACCGGGTGAATCGCCCGCATTCCGACCATGCCGGACGAACCCCCTGTTTGGTTGGCGCCTTCCCGGACCCGCCGCCCTGTTCTTCATGGCTTCAGGCGCAGGTTACGCGTCCCGGGCCGCAAGCCGCCGGTCCGGCCGCTTTCCGTCCGAACCCTGAACATCCGGGAGCGCGAATGCCGCAGGGGGGAATGACCGCATGAAGATTACCGACAAGATTCACAGCGCAGGCAGCGTGGACGAAATCCTGTACGGGATCCCGTATGACATTGCAAGCCACATGGACGCCAGGCGCTGCGTGGTCTACCTGGCCGATTCCGGAGGCGAGGAACTGCTGACCCGGATCAAGGACGGGCCGGACGTAAGGGAGTTGCGCCTTCCGGTGGCGGAGACCACTCCCGTCGGCCTTGCCGCGATCCGAAGCGGTGTGGTCAACATAACCGACGCTTCCAACGAACAGGAACTGGCTTCGCTGAGCCCGGCGTTGACGCCGCTGGCCGATCCCGGCGAAAACACCCCCACGCAGATACTTGCCGCGCCCATTGTCTTCGGAGACAGCCTCCTTGGCGTCCTGGAGGTCGCGGGATGCCGCGGGAAGGACCGGTTCGACGCCCAGGATGAAGCCAGGGCAAGGGAAATCGCCCAAGCCCTGAGCGTCGCCATCCACACCCGCAGGACCGAACGTCGCAAGCGGCCCGGCAAGTTCGACTATCTTCTTGAAAACCACATGATCACCCCGAGCGAACTGGACCGCGCCGCCACGGACGCCCGCGCCGGCCAGGTAGCGGTGGAAAGCGTGCTGCTGCGCCAATATGGGGTGTCCAAGCGGGATCTTTTGACCTCGCTGGCCGAGTACTACCAGACAGCCTACGAGGTGTTCGACGAAACCGCGCCGCCGGACCACCTGTTGCGCAACCTCAAGGCCTCGTTCATGCGCGGCCAGTGTTTCGTGCCCCTGAGGGAGGACAACGGCGAGATAGTGGTGGCCGTGGACAATCCCCAGGACGTGTTCAAGCACGATCTGGTGAAGTCCCTCTTTCCCGGCAAGCCCATACGCTTCCACGTGGCCACCCCGGACGACGTCCACGCCTTCATCCGCAGGTTTTCCAGGGAGCAGATGCCCGCGGCCGGAATAGACGAGATCCTGGAGGAGCTTGCCGAGGAGGATGGTCTGGACCGCTTCGAGGAGGAAGAGGAACTTAGCGACGACGAGCGGGCCACCGCCGCCGTGGTGAACAAACTCATCAACGACGCCGTCGCCCGCGGCGCCACCCACATGCATGTGGAACCCCAGCCCGATGGCGAGGCCACCCGCATTCGAGTGCGGATCGACGGTGAATGCGCCTTACTCACCACCATACCGGCGGGTGTGCGGGATCGCATCGTGTCCCGGTTGAAACGCATGGCCGGAGCCGAACCCGGCCTCACCGCCGTGGTCCAGCAGGGTGAAATCCGTTACTCCCGGTACGGAGGAGCCAACCTTGGAATCCTGCTGCAGACCGTGCCCATGCCCGGGCACGACGAGGCCGCGGTGCTCCACTTCCTGGACGCGAAGGCCCCCTCGGAACTGGGGAACCTGGACATGCCCAGGGCACTGTTCCGGGAGGTCTCCGAAATGCTGGCCCGGCCTCATGGCCTTGTTGCCGTGTGCACACCGGGCAGCGCCGATCGCCGGGGCCTTCTGGGCTCGGTGGTAACCCACGCAAGCCGCCCGTCCCGAAAGGTCTGGGCCGTGGGCCGCCATACCGAAGAGCAGTGGGTCGGCGTGGCCCACGTACTGGTGGACCCCCTGGAAGGCCTGGATTACGGAGTGGCCATGGAGGCCGTGCTGCACGCGGATCCCGACGTCGTGGTGGTGGGTGAAGTCCGTGATTCCGATTCCGCGGCCTGCGTCACGCAGGCCTGCCGCAACGGTGTGCTGGTGGTGACCGCGGTCCAGTCCCACTGTCCGGGGTTGGCCGTAAGCCGGCTGCTCTCCGAGGGGATTCCTCCAAACGACCTTTCCGATTACCTGCTGGGTATCCTGGCCCGCCATCTCGTGCGCGGCCTTTGCCCCGACTGCAAAATCGCCAGGACCCCGGACGACGAACAATGGCAGGCCCTGGTCGCCGAGTACGGGATCGAACGCGTCAAGGAGGACGTCGGGGCGCGGATCCTCGAAAATCCGGTGGTATACGAGGCTTCGGGCTGCGAAAAATGCTCCGGCACCGGCTTTGCCGGCAGGGTGCCGGTGTACGAATACCTCGGGACCACTCCCCGGATCCGGGAGCTGGTGGCGCAAACCCCCTCGGGATTCGCAATAAGAAAACTCGCCCTCGGTGAATCCATGCGGACCGGACGGCAGGACGTGATCCGGCGCGTGTTCCAGGGCTTGACCGCGATGTCGGAAATGGACCGCCTCAGCCCCTTTCCACATGACCCGTATACCCCCACGCACGGGTGAATCCATGTGCTGAACCGGGTCTTCCGGCATGTCCGCCTACCCCGCATTGTTCATGAGACATTTCACCGGACACATTATTCCGAAGGTCCTGAATCCGTAAGCGGTTTCAGATGGAGTGGAGGCAGGAAAGGCCCTTTATCCGTTGCCGGAGTCGGGAAATCCTTATGGAAACGTACGAGAAGCCGATACAATCCGGAACCATGTCGATCGGGCGAAACCGGGCCTTGAAGGTCCGCGATTTGATGCCTATGTTTTTCCGGACAACAAATGAACACCTGAATCCTTGAGCGGTCCAGGGTAGTACGGGGGCAAGGAACAGGCTATCCGTCCGTACCGGGATACCCCGGCCGCGCCCTGGCGATGTTTCATGGGCCGAAGAGGCCTTTCACCCGTCGGGTGAACCCGAAAACCCATGCGGAAACATGCGAGAAGCCGGCATAACGAGGCTCTTCATGGGTGAAAAGTTTCGCCACGGATTCAGGGAATACCCGGACACGGAGATGCGAACTCATGGAAATCGAAAACCTGTCCATGTTCATCTGGCGGGATACGCGAACGAACAACTGCAACACGTATCTGATCGACGGACCTGCGCCCGTGCTCATAGATCCCGGGCACACGCGTTTCTTCCAGGGTGTGTGCAGGGAACTGGTCGAAGCGGGCTTCGATCCGCAACGCCTCGCGCTGGCACTGAACACACATGGGCACCCGGATCACGTCGAGGGTTCGGAGGTGTTCACGGAACTCAACGCCTACGTGGCCATTCACGAAAAGGAATACGAATTCATCGAACCGCTTTTCCGGACGTTCTACCAGTCCCAGGGAATTGCGCCCCCGGACATCGTCTTCGACCTTTTCCTGCGCGAGGGGGAGATAACCTCCGGGGACCACACCTTTGAAATACTGCATACCCCCGGCCATTCACCGGGTTCGGTATGCGTGTACTGGCCCGCCAAAAGGGCCCTGTTTTCCGGTGACGTGATCTTCAAACAGGGAGTGGGCCGCACGGACCTTCCGGGTGGATCGGTCCGGGATCTTGCAATGAGCATCCAGCGGCTGCGGGAACTGGACGTGGAGCTTTTGCTGCCCGGCCACGGCGAACCCGTGGAGGGCAAAGAGGAAGTGGAACGCAATTTCGAGATGGCCACGCGCCAGCTCAATTTCATGTAGGAAGGCTATCATGGGAGAGATCAAGAGTACGCTCGACCTTGTCATGGAAAAGACCTCCGGCATGTCCCAGAGCCCCGAGGAGCGGGAAAGTCAGCGCCAGGAGGAGCGCCTGAGGAAGGTCAACCGGTTGCTCAACGCCCATTTGAGAGGCGAACTGGACAAGATGGCCCTGGCCGAGAGGTTTGAGGACGTGGTCGCCACCGAACCGGACTACGACTGGAAACCCCTGTTGTGCGGGAATCTCGCCCGGACTCTGGCCGTGGGCGGCGGCTCCAACGAGAAGGTGCTGGAGACGCTGGACCACATGGGTTGTCCCAATGCCGCGCCCGCGCGGGAATTGCTGGAATCGGCCCGACTGGCCCGGCGGGATCTGGAAAACGAGCTGGGAACCGTGTTGATGGCCGACCTGGCTCAGAGGGGGATTTCGGGCAGCGCCATCAGGCCCAACCCCGCGGCAATGCCCGGATACGCCGAGAAGATCGAGGAAATGGAGTCGCGTATGCGGGAGCGTCTCTCGGAACTGGCGGGAGCCTGAACCATCTGCCCTGCGCCGACCGGATGCTGTTACCAGCCCGTTGAAAAACTCGAAATTTGCAGCCTGTTCAAAAACGATGAGATGCAAGGCGCGCGAATCCCGAGGAGGTTGGCGTACCTGGCGTACGCCGCATCGACGAGGGATGACGCGCAACGCCGCAGATCGCGTTTTTCAACAGGCTGTTACGGGACCCTGAATCCGTGAGCCGTCTCAGGTGGCGGAAAAGGCACGGCGCGCGCGCAAACCCGTTTCTCAAGGAGGAATTGTCATGCGGATGGAACACTATATTCGACTGATCGCCGGAGTTTTCATCCTGGCCTCGGTGGTCCTGGCCAGATGGCACAGCCAATGGTGGCTGCTGTTCACGGCCTTCGTCGGAGTCAACCTCCTGCAGTCCGCCATCACCAAATGGTGTCTCATGGAGGACATCCTGGCAAAACTGGGAGTGGCCCGGAAGGAATTGGACAAACCCGCGCCGCGGTAACAGCCTGATGAAAAAGGCGATCTGCGCAGTACGCGGCTCGTTTCTCGTCGGTGCAACGTACGCCAGGCACGCCTTCCCCCCCCGGAATTCGCGCGCCTTGCATCTCATCGTTTTCCTATGTGGTCCCTTGTCAAGAAGGG
>JBKHBM010000126.1:0-13178 GCA_046542385.1 Desulfatibacillaceae bacterium
TGGGTGAACCCGCGATTCGGGCGGAACCATCCAACCTCCTCGAAATTCGCGCGCCTTGCATCTCCTCGTTTTTGAACAGGCTGCCAATTCCGGGTTTTTCAACGGGCTGTTATGGGGTTCTTGAACGTTTTCTCAATATTTTGGTCACGGATTCAAGGAGAAATCATGGATCGGGATCACACCGCTTACAAGTCCGCCAGGGATCCGAATATCGACAAATCCACCACCGGGCTGGGCCTGTTCCTGGGATTCGCCGCGGCCGCGGCCGTGGTAGCCGCCTTCTGGGGTTACAGCGCGGGAGGCGCGTCGCTGGCGGTGGCCGGTGTGGCCGTGGGCCTTGCCGGCGCCTGGATGGTCGCCAGGGTCGCCGGCTGGCTCATCGAGTCCCTGAGCTGGGCCATGGGCGGCTTCTTCTTCATGGGCAGGAAGGTCAGCTATACGCTGAGGGAACGGCTTGCCGCGGACGTGCAGGTGGCCAGGACCCACAAGGCTCATGCCAGGTGGCCACAGGCCCTGGAAAAGATCGACGAGGTACTGAAAAAGGACCCCGCATTTCCCGAGGCGCTCTATCTCAAGGCGGAAATCCTGTGGGAGGGTTTCCAGGACGCCCGGGCAGCCTGCGTGCCCCTTCGCAAGCTGGTCTCCCTGGGAGACCGGGACGACCAGTACTGGAAATGGGGCAAAAGCCTGCACGACAAGCTGACAAGGGTCCGTCCCGGGCAAACCTGACCCCCCCCTGGAAAATCCTCCCGCCATGTTCGACCCATCCGTCCACAGCGGCCATTGTCGCCACCCTGTCAAACCGGATGGCTCGTTTCCGGTGGTAACCGCAAACAGGACAAAATTCGTCCGGAACGCAGCCCTCTCCTGCCTTTTCCGCGCATCGACACCGGCTTGAAACGACTCCGGGGCATCCCCGGCGAGCCTGTGGACTCATGGGCGGCCCCGCCTTCGGCGGTAACGCCGAACATGAGTCAACGTGCATTTGATTTGAGTCGATTCGGAGTCAAATCGTGCAAAAACTCTGGCTTGATTTTCAGTACCACTTCATGTAGGTTACCCGTAAAGTAGACATTCACTCCCCTGACCCCCCCAAAGCAGCAGCCAATACCACCTACGGGAGCGCGGCATGAAAAAGGTCCTTGTCGTCCTGGTTGTACTGGCCGCGGGCGTGATCGTGGGATTCCCCCTGTTCAGCCTCACCTATTATACCATGGTGCGTACGTCGACTCCGCAGTTCTGCGCCTCGTGCCACGAAATCGAGTACGCCTACAACACGTGGAAGACGTCCACCCACCACAACAATGCCCAGGGTTTCGTGGCCGACTGCATGGACTGCCACCTGCCCGCGCCCCACGACACGTTCGACTTCTTTTATGCCAAGACGGCGCACGGCATCAAGGACGTGGTCATGCATTTCATCCAGGACGAGTACGACCACGAGGAGCAAAGGCAGGCGGCTTACGAGGCCTTTGACAATGCCCAGTGCCAGAAGTGCCATCGCAACATACTGTCCATGCCTGAAAAACGGGGCGCCATGCTGGCCCACCGGACCGTTCTGTACCCCCGCGAGGGGTACGAGAAGAAATGCGTTGACTGCCATCGGCACCTGGTGCACATGCCGCGGGAAATCTACGACTACAAGCAGTACGGGATGCCGTACCGCGGCCTGGGGCTGTGACGGACATGGAACGGGAACCACCAAAAAGTAACGGTTGTCCACAATATGAACGGGAGGAGTTGCCATGTCAGGGAAAACGAGGATCGTATGCCTTATCGCGGCGGCGGCCGTCCTGTGCGCCGCGGGATGGGTATGGGGCCAGGACGAAGGAGAAAAGGCAGGTCCCAACATGCCAAAGGTCAAGGCCTTTCGCATAGAGAGGTCCATGCCCGAGCAGGCTATGGCCTGCATCGAGTGCCACAAGAAGGAGCATCCCGGCCTGTTCACGGACTGGACGGAGTCCCGGCATGCCTCGGCCAACATCACGTGCCTGGACTGCCATCTGGCCGAGGAGCACGACCCTGACGTGAGCCAGTCCCACTACAAGCAATACGAACGCCAGGACCGCCCATACGGCAAGAGCGCGTACCGGGTGCCGGTGGCGGGCGTGGTGACTCCCAAGGACTGCTCCCGCTGCCACCCGGACGAGGCCAAGGAGTATTCGGTCAGCAAGCACGCGAACACCATAGAGATCATCTGGAAGATCGACCCGTGGTTGAACGACGGGATGAACAGCAGCCTGGAAAGGCAGTCAGGCTGTCTGTACTGCCACGGCACGGTGCTGAAGGTGAAGGACGGGGAGCTGGACCCGGCCACGTGGCCCAACGTTGGCGTGGGCAGGGTGAACCTGGACGGCAGCAAGGGTTCCTGCACCAGTTGCCACACCCGTCATCGCTTTTCCGTCATGGAAGCCAGGAAGCCCGAGGCCTGCGGCCAGTGCCACCTGGGCCCGGACCATCCACAGATCGAGATATACATGGAATCCAAGCACGGCGACATCTACACCGCCCACGGTGACGACTACAACTGGGACGCCGCTCCCGGCTCCTGGACCCCGGGCGTGGACTTCCGCGGCCCCACCTGCGCCTCCTGCCACATGTCCGGAGCGGGCGACGTGTCCACCAGCCACGACGTGACCCGGCGTCTGGCCTGGGAAACCCAGGCGCCGCTGACGGTGCGGCCCAGTGAATTCGCGGCCTTCCCCGCCAAGACGAACCACGAGGAGGAACGCGAACGGATGAAGACGATTTGTCGCTCCTGCCACGGCGACAAGTGGATCGACGGCCATTTCACCATGCTGGACGGCGTGGTCGAGGAGTACAACGAGGTCTACTTCAAGCCGGCCAACAAGATGCTGGGCGAACTGTACGACAAGGGCCTCATGGAGAAAAAGCCCTTCTTCGACGAACCCCTCGAGGTGGAATACTACGAACTGTGGCACCACGAAGGGCGTCGGGCGCGCATGGGCGCGGCCATGATGGCCCCGGATTACGCATGGTGGCACGGGTTCTACGAGTGCAAGAAGCGCTACAACCTGTTCATGCGGGAGGCCCGCCACCTTATCGAGACGGGGGAGAAGTCCTACAAGGCGCCCGACTTCCCCAACGCCACGGGCAGCACCGAAAAGCCGCCCCAGGTGTTCGGCAAGGAGTAGGGACGAGACCGTCTCCCCTTCACGGAAGCGGCCCCTTCCCCGGTTCAGGCGGAGGGGGCCGTTTTGTTGAATAACGCGGTCAATTTTCGTGGATTTCCAAGTTTGTCGCCAGTGGTGGAAAAAACCGGTCGATTATCAGCCTGTTGAAAAACGCGATCTGCGGCGTTGCGCTTCATTTCTCGTCAGTGCGGCGTACCATAAGTACGCCTTATTCCTAGAAATTCGTGCGCCTTGCATCTCATCGTTTTTGAACAGGCTGTAAATCCCTAGTTTTTCAACGGGCTGTTATGCCGGTCATCCTCTTGTTCAGGACGAAAACTCCATGCTCAGGTCAAAAACACGTACATCGCTCCTGCTGGGGGTCGTCACGGCCGCCCTCGTCCTGTTCTGTGCCCCGGCCCATTCCGGACCCCGGTTTTCCGTGGAAACGGGCAGGTCCTGCACCTACTGCCACGTCCAGCCGGACGGGGGCAGCGCCCTCACTCCCGAGGGGCATACCTTTCGCGGCAACGGCTTCGCCTTTGTCGAAGGCGAGGCCCCGCCCGTCTGGAAGGACTTCGCCCTGTTCGCCGTGGGCTTTGTCCACGTCCTGTTCGCGTTCATCTGGTTCGGCGCCATCTTCTACGTCCACATCATGATCGGACCCAAAAGCCTTGTGGCGGGACTGCCTTCTTCGGAGATGAAACTGGGCCGGATTTCCATCCTTGTGGTGCTGGCCACGGGTGTCGTCCTTACCTGGTGGAGGTTGCCGACGCTGGACACCCTGTGGGGCACCACGTGGGGCATCGTATGGTGCGTCAAGGTGGCGCTGTTCGTGGGCATGGTGGCCGTGGCCGCCTACGTGACCACGAGGCTCAACCGGAAACTGAAAAAGGAAGCGGCCGCCAGGGGACCGGAACCCACGGACGGCACCAGGGGCCAACCGGTGCACGTGGTGTTCGGCGGCAACATCTACGACGTCACGGAAAGCAGGATGTGGCGCGGCGGCTCCCACATGAAGCGGCACCAGGCGGGGACGGACCTTACCGCCGCCATGGAGGGCGCGCCCCACGGCGCGGAGGTGCTGGAACGCTTTCCCAACCTCGGACCGGCCGAGCCGGACGAGGGGCGGAAAGGGTCGACCGCCGCCGGGGCCTTCATGGTCCTGGCCTACACGGCCCTGTTCTCCGCCTTCGGCATCCTGCTGTGCGTCGCATACTGGAACTACGGCCCGCCCCTCGCCGCCCTGGCCGTGGAATCCGACGTACTGGCCCGGGAAGAGGCCTGCATCGACTGCCACCGGGAAACCACTGCCGGCATATTCGAGGACTGGCGGCACAGCGCCCATGCCCGATCCAACGTGTCCTGCATGGACTGCCACGAGTCGGAGCCCGGGGCCGTGGACTCCACGCCCGAACACGCGAAGTACTACGCCGCCGGAAATGGCGGGGACCCGGACATGTTCACCGCGATCGCCACGGTGGTAACACCGAAGGACTGCGCCGGGTGCCATCCCGTGCAAACCCGGCAGTACGCGAAGAGCAAGCACGCCAATACCCTCGAGATCATATGGGAAATCGACCCCTGGCTGAAACACGGAATGAACAGCAGCCTGGAACGACAGTCCGGGTGCTGGCACTGCCACGGTTCCGTGCTGGAGGAAAAGGACGGGGAGATCGACCCTGAGACCTGGCCCAACGTGGGCGTGGGCAGGGTGAACCTGGACGGAAGCCGGGGATCGTGCACAAGCTGCCACACCCGGCACCGGTTCTCTCTGGCGGAAGCCAGAAAACCCGAGGCATGCGGCCAGTGCCATCTCGGCCCCGACCACCCGCAGATCGAAATCTACACCGAGTCAAAGCACGGGGACATCGTGAACGCCCGGAGGGACGACTTCCACTGGGACGCTCCCGCCGGCATGTGGATGGCGGGACGGGACTACACCGCGCCCACGTGCGCCACGTGCCACATGTCCGCGACAAGGGATGTACCGGGCAGCCACGACGTCACCCCCCGCCTTGCCTGGGAGCTCCAGGCCCCGCTCACCATCCGGCCGGAGGACTTTGCCCCGGCCCCGGCGGAGACGGACTGGGAGACATCCCGCGAAAACATGCGCTCGGTCTGCACCCAGTGCCACGGCGACCGGTGGACCGACGGGCACTTCACCATGATGGACGGCGTGGTGGCCGAGTACAATGAAGCCTACTACAAGCCCGCACGAAAGATCATGGACGCTTTGGCCGCCGAGGGGCTGGTGGACGAATCCCGGTACTTCGACGAACCGATCGAGGTGGAATTCTACGAATTGTGGCACCACGAAGGTCGGCGGGCGCGCATGGGCGCTGCCATGATGGCCCCGGACTACTCCTGGTGGCACGGGTTCTACGAGGCAAAGCTGAGGTTCAACGAGTTGGAAAGGATGGCCCGGGAACTGCGCGAGACCGGCAGGCCGGTCCGCGCAAAGGACTTCCCCGCGGCCACCGGAAGCACGCAACCGCCCCGGTCCCTTTTGCCCGATTCCGACTGAACCGGGAACCACGGCTGCGTTACGGTGAGGCGGCATCGCGGCGAAAGGCCCCTGCCGCCTACTCTTCCGGGCCCTCGCCGTCCGCCGGGCCGCTCCGCGTTTCGACCAGGTAGCCCAGAATGATTTTCGCGTCTTCCTCGGAGATTCCGGAAAACCACTTGTCCTCCATTCTGTAGACCACGGACTTCCAGGCAGCCTCGGTCATGGTTTTGGACAGGGCGCGCTCCAGCGGGTGACACTTGGAGCACTTGTCCTCGAACAACTCTCCGGGACTCATGTCGGCCCTGCCCTGCTCATCGGTCAGGTTCAGAAGCAGAATGGCGGCGAACACGAGAAGGAACACGGCACAGGCTTTCAGGCTGTCTTTGGCGAACATCAGGGGCCTCCATGTGAACGGTGACAATGTCGATGACAGGCCACGGCATGGGTTTTCCATACCCCGGACATACCGGTCCGTGAACGGACCGACCTTCGCATGGTACCCCAATGCAGGGCCGCGAACAAGAGGTTTCGACCTCCGCCAGGCCCCGGGGTGAAAACGCTGGCCGGCACCACGACACCCGTGAATGGCCGTTGCCCGAATCGCCGATGCAACGGCGGCCATGCGAGGCGGCCCCTGTATTGACGGCCGGGCAACCCGGAACGGCTTTCCGGTGCGGTCCTTCCGTTCCGGCGGCACTTCATTACCTTTCCATGCAGTCCAAAATACGCTTTTGGCCCCATTTGCCCGAAACCGTCCTCCTGATATCCAGTTAGACGTATTTCATTCTTCATGCCGTGCGCTGCTCCAGACAGCCAGTGACCGGTACCTGCAATCCTCGAGACCATGGAGGTGGAAAATGGCGGTAAGTACCAAGGAGATCAAAAAGATCCTGTTTCCCGTGGACTTCACTGAAAACGTGGACCCCGTACTATCCTACGTGGTGACCATGGCGCAAACGCACCAGGCGGAGGTGCTTGTCCTGCACGTGGTGCAGGATCTGGGACGCACGTCCGTGAGTTTCATTCCCCACGCCAACCTGGACGAATTCCAGCGGGAAACGGAAAAACACGCCCGGGACGCCATGCAGCAGTTCGTCACCGGGAAGGGAGAGCAGCTGGACGCCCTTCCCGGGTTCGACACCGCGATCGTCACCGGGCCTCCGGCTGACACGATCGTGGAAAACGCCAAAAAGGAACAGGCGAGCCTCATCATCATGGGAACCCACGGCCGCAAGGGCCTGGAACACTTCATAATGGGCAGCGTGGCCGAAAGGGTCATCCGGCTGAGTCCGATACCCGTGATGGTGGTAAACCCGGAGACGGCTTGAGCACGGGAGGAGCCCGCATGCCTGAAAAATCCGCACGTGCGTACATCGGCACGTCGGGTTGGCATTACGACCACTGGAAAGGCACGTTCTATCCCGGGGACATCAGGACGGAGGACATGCTCGCCCATCTGTCCGGGCGCCTGTCCGCGGTGGAGATCAACAACACCTTCTACCAGCTCCCCGCGGAAGGCACCCTGTCCTCGTGGGCGGACACGGTGCCCCGGGATTTCGTGTTCTGCGTGAAGGCCAGCCGGTACGTGACTCACATGAAAAAACTCAAGGACCCGGACAGGACCCTTCCCAACCTGCTGGAACGGGTGGATGAGCTCGGGAACAGGCTGGGCGCCGTCCTCTTTCAATTGCCGCCGAACTGGCGCGCCAACGTGGACCGTTTGCGCAGTTTCCTGGAAGCACTTCCCAAAGGCATGAAATGCGCCTTTGAATTCAGGGATGAATCCTGGTTCAATGACTCGGTGTACCAGGCACTGGCCGACTACAACGCGGCCTTCTGCATTTACGACATGGAAGGCAGGCAGACGCCCCGCAAGATATGCGCCGACTTCGTGTATATCCGCCTGCACGGGCCGTCCGAGCGGAAATACCAGGGCAGCTACGGCAATGAGGAGCTTTCCGGCTGGGCCGGCGCCATATCCGCCTGGACCCGGGCGGGCAGGGACGTCTACTGTTTCTTTGACAACGACCAGGAGGGCCATGCCGCCAACAACGCGGTCTCCCTGGCCGGAATGCTGTCCTCCCATGGATGAGACATGACCGTACAGAACAGCGAAATACGGGACATTTTCGAGCAGGTCGCCGACTTTCTGGAAATCAGGGGCGAAAACGAGTTCCGCGTCCGCGCCTACCGCGAGGGGGCCCGGATTGTGGGCGGTCTGTCCGAGAACGTGGAGGACATGGTCCGGGAGGGACGGGACCTGACCCGGTTCCGCGGCATTGGCAAGGACCTGGCGGCCAAGATCAGACAGATAGTGGAAACCGGCTCCCTGGAGCAACTGGAGGACCTCAGGAAGAACATGTCCCCCGGCCTTCTGGAGATGATGGAGGTCCCGGGGGTCGGCCCCAAACGCGTCGCCGCCCTGTACAACGAACTGGGCGTGGAAAACGTGGACGAACTGGAAGAGGCCGCCTCCGAGGGCAGGGTCGCGGAACTGGAGGGTTTCGGGGAAAAGACCCAGCAGGGCATCCTTGAAGCCATACGGGAGGACAAGAAGAAAAAGCAGGCCGAGGGCGAGGGCCGCATCCTCCTCGCCGACGCCGAACCGTTCGCCAAAAACCTGCGCGAACACATCGCCGCCCTGGACAAGGCCAAGGACGTGACCGTTGCGGGAAGCTTCCGCCGGGGCAAGGAGACCGTCGGCGACCTCGACATACTGGCCACCTGCAAACGGGGGGGCGAGCGTGAACTGATGGACGCCTTCACCACACACGAGGACGTGGACGAGGTGCTGAGCCAGGGAAAAACCAAGAGCTCCGTCCGGCTGCGCTCCGGCCTCCAGGTGGACCTGCGCATCGTGCCGCAGGTGAGCTACGGCGCGGCGCTCCACTACTTCACCGGTTCAAAGGCCCACAACATCGCCGTGCGCAAACTGGCCATGGAGCGCGGATACAAGGTCAACGAGTACGGGGTGCACGATGACGACCAGCGGATCGCGGGCAAGACGGAAAAGGAGGTCTACGCAACGGTCGATCTTCCATACATCGAACCGGAACTGCGTGAGAATCTAGGCGAGATCGAAGCGGCCCGGGAGGGCAAGTTGCCCGACCTCGTCGAAGCCAGGGACATCCGGGGAGACCTCCACGCTCATACGAACCGCACCGACGGCCGCAACACCCTTGCCGAAATGGGCCGTGCCGCCAGGGACCTCGGCTACGAGTACCTGGCCATTACCGAGCATTCCCAGAAGGTCACCATGGCCCGTGGCCTTGACGAAAAGGAGGTCAGAAAACATCTGGAACGGATCGACCAGGCCAACGACGACCTGGACGGCGTCACCCTGTTGAAGGGCATGGAGGTGGACATATTGAAGGACGGCTCCCTGGACCTGCCCGACAGCATACTCAAGGAACTGGACTTCACGGTATGCTCGGTCCACTACCATCAGAAACTGCCCGGAGACCGGCAGACGGAACGGGTCATCAAGGCCATGGACAACAGGTACATGTCCATACTGGGGCACCCCACGGGACGCCTGATGGGCGAACGGGACGCCATGGACATCGACCTGGACAGGATCATCCACGCCGCCGCGGACAAGGACGTGGTCATCGAACTGAACTCCCATCCCGAACGCCTGGACCTGCCGTCCAACTACTGCAAGGCGGCGGCGGAGCTTGGCGTCCGAATCGCCATATCCACCGACGCCCACAGCACGGACAACCTCAAGCTCATGCGGCTGGGCGTCACACAGGCCCGCCGGGGTTGGCTCCAGCCAGGGGACGTCGTGAACACCCGCCCCCTGAAGAAGCTGCTCGAGCTTCTGAAAAGGTCATGAGGCCGACATCCTGGGAGGGTCTTCCATGGATTTCACGAAGAACCCGAAAACCGATTTCAAGGACGTGGACGGGCTGTCCGCCGACGAGGCGGAAAAGCAGATGCGCGCCCTGGAAAAGGGCATCGACTACCATGACCGCAAGTACTATGTGGAAAACGAGCCGGTCATCTCCGACGCCACCTACGACAAACTGTTCGCCCGCCTGGAGGAGCTGGAAAGGGCCTTTCCGGACCTGGCGTCGGAAAACTCTCCCACGAGGAGGGTGGGCGCCCCTCCCCTGGATTCTCTCGAAAAGGTGGAGCACGTCCGGCCCATGCTCAGCCTCAACGCCGCCCTGGAGAGGGACGACGCCAAGGACCTTTACGACGCCCTGGTGCGGGGCCTGGACCGGAACAATCCCGCCATGGTCGCCGAACCCAAGCTGGACGGCCTGTCCGTTGAGCTGATTTACGAAGACGGCGAATTCTCCAGGGGATCGACAAGGGGCGACGGCTCGACCGGCGAGGACATCACGGAGAATCTCCGCACGGTGCGCACTCTTCTGCTGAGGCTGGCGGAGAACGGTCGGACACCGGCCAGCCTCGCTCTTCGCGGCGAGGTGTTTCTGCACAAAAGCGACTTCATCGAGCTGAACAAACTCCGCACCGAAACCGGGAACCGGACCTTCGCCAACCCCAGGAACGCGGCCGCCGGCACGGTGCGCCAGCTTGATCCGGGCAAGGTGGCGAAAATCCCGTTGGATCTGTTCGTCTACGAGATCATGGATTCGGACGCCGACGTGCCGGAAAGCCACCTGGAGGCGATGAAATGGGTAGCCGGCTTTGGAATCCGGACGGTTCCGAACA
This sequence comes from Desulfatibacillaceae bacterium, assembly GCA_046542385.1. GTDB lineage: Bacteria > Desulfobacterota > Desulfobacteria > Desulfobacterales > Desulfatibacillaceae > JBKHBM01. The sequence goes on from JBKHBM010000126.1 coordinate 10,327, forward strand.
TGGAACAGGTGAGCGATTTCGGGGACATCCTCCGTTACCACCAGGGCATGGCGGACAAACGGGAGGCCCTGGATTACGAGATCGACGGGGTGGTGTTCAAGCTGGACCACAGGCCCTCCCGGGAAAAGCTGGGCGTGAGGCAGAACAGCCCGAGGTGGGCCTTTGCCTGGAAGTTTCCTCCCAAAAAGGAAATCACCACACTGGAGGACATCGTGGTCCAGGTGGGCCGCACCGGCAAGCTCACCCCCGTTGCCCTGCTCGACCCCGTGGACGTGGGCGGGGTCACCGTAAGCCGGGCGTCCCTCCACAACGAGGGGGAAACCCGGAAAAAGGACGTGCGCCCGGGCGACAGGGTCCGTATCCAACGGGCCGGGGACGTGATTCCCGAGGTCGTGGAACGTGTGGGCGACCATCCACAGGACGTTGGCGGCAAGTTCTCCATGCCGAACAACTGCCCTGCCTGCGGCGGGGACGTGGAGCAGGAGGGCGCCTACCATTTTTGCACCTCCGGCCTGACATGCCCGCCCCAGGTGGCTGGACGCATCATCCACTATGCGTCCCGGGAGGCCATGGACATTGACGGCCTGGGAGAAAAGACCGTCAAACAGCTGGTCAGGGAGGGCATGGTCAGCGACGTTGCCGACATCTACGGTTTGTCCGTGGACGACCTACTGGAACTTCCCGGATTCGCCGAAAAATCCGCGCGGCAGTTGCACGACGCCATCCAGGAAGCCACGGACATCCCCCTGGACAGGTTCCTGTACGCACTGGGCATACGCCACGTCGGCCGGCGCGTGGCCGGCCTTCTGGCCCGGGAATTCGGCTCCCTTTCCGCCCTTCGCGAGGCACCCCGGGAAGACCTTTCCGAAATCGACGAAATCGGCCCGGAAATCGCGGACAGCGTGGCCGGCTTTTTTGCTGACGAGCACAACCAGGACGTGGTGGACCGGCTTCTCGAAGCCGGCGTCAAGGTCCGGGACGTATCGGGGAAAAAGGCGTCCCCACTGGAAGGAAAAACCTTTGTCTTTACCGGGGCGCTGGAAAGCATGACCCGCGACGAGGCCAGGGACCGGGTCGAGGATCTGGGCGGACGGGCCACGTCCTCGGTGAGCAAAAACACCGATTACCTGGTCCGGGGCGAGGATCCGGGCGGCAAACTGGATGACGCCCGGGACGAGGGGATCGAAATCCTGGATGAACAACAGTTCCTGAACCTTCTGGAAGACGCCGGGGAATGACCCCGGAAGGAGCCTGGCATGCCGGAACTTCCCGACGTGGAAACGTACAGGAAATATCTCGAGGCCACCGCCCTTCACAAGGCCATAGTCAAGGTGTCCGTTGAAACGGACCTCCTTGCGGGCGTTTCGGAGAAGGAGCTTTCAAAAACCCTCAACAACGCGAAACTGGAAAACACCAGAAGGCACGGCAAGCATCTGTTCATCAGGACCAGCAAGGGCCCGTGGGTGGGCCTGCACTTCGGTATGACGGGCTTTCTGAAATACTACGAAAAACCGGAGGAAAAGCCCGAACACGTCCGCCTCCTGCTGGCCTTTTCCAACGGATACCGCCTCGCCTATGACTGCCAGAGAAAACTGGGAGCCATTCGCATCATCGACGACCCCGACGAGTTCATCGAGGACAACGACCTGGGCCCGGACGCACTGGCCGACGACATGGACTTCGAAACATTCCGGGACATCATCCGCGGTTCCCGGGGTTATATTAAGTCCACGCTCATGTCCCAGAAGGACATCGCCGGCCTGGGCAACGTGTGGTCGGACGAAATCCTGTACCAGGCCGGGATACATCCCAAAAAGAAAATCGGCCAACTGGACGACGGACAGCTGCGCAAACTGTACGACACCATGCTCGACGTACTGGACAAGGGCATACGGGCGGGCGGCGATACCGCAAAGATGCCGGACGGCTTTTTGACTCCGTTGCGGGGCACGGACAGTGAATGCCCATGCGGCGGCAAGGTTGAAAAGATATCGGTTTCGGGCCGGAACGCCGTGTACTGTCCCCGCTGCCAGACGTGACCTGCCCGAACGCTCGCCATCCCGGCCCCCGGCGGTCGGTTGAAAACCCGAAATCCACGGCCCGTTGCACACCCGCGACACGAAAAAAGCCGGCCCACCGGGGGCCGGCTTTTGGCTTCTTCGCATGCAGGACGGGTCCTGCCTCGACCCTCATCCCACTTCGACCTTCAGCTCGTTGTCGACCCACATGGCGCCGCCCTCGTAGGCATTGTCCCTGGCAGCGGAACGCTCCGCCCAGGAGTCCACTGTGCCCTCCAGGGTGACCACGCCGTTGTCCACGGTAACGGTGACGTCATCCTCGTCCACGAACGGACTCCACCACAGCTCGTCCTCGACGTCATCCAGTATCTCCGCGTCGCTCTTCACGCTGTACCCGGGAGTGTAGCGATACCAGCCATAGTCGTACGCGTACCAGTCATCCACGTAGGGATCCGATACCAGCGGCTCGTAATCCACCTCCACGGTCAATCGGTTGTTCACCGCGACAACGCCCCTGACCGCGGCGGCCACGTCGTCCGCCTGGACTTTTTCAAAATACGAATCCACGTTACCGTAAAGGTTGACCACCCCGTTTTTGGCACTCAGCATGATGTCATAACCCTCGACATACCAGCCCGTTGAAAAACTCGAAATTGGCAGCCTGTTCAAAAACGATGAGATGCAAGGCGCGCGAATTTCGAGGAATAAGGCGTACTTATGGTACGCCGCACTGACGAGAAATGAAACGCAACGCCGCAGATCGCGTTTTTCAACAGGCTGTTAAATGGGTCATTGCCCCCATATCCCGGCCCGATTTCCGGTAATGGCGACAAC